>CAJTSV010000012.1:28297-33267 GCA_910579075.1 uncultured Eubacterium sp. | reverse complement strand
TTTCTTCGGGCTGATGCTGACGCAGGACGGCCCGAAGGTGCTGGAATACAACGCGCGTTTTGGCGACCCGGAAGCACAGGTCGTGCTGCCGCGCATGAAAAATGACATAATAGAAGTGATGGAAGCCTGTGTAGACGGAAGGCTGGATGAAATAGAGCTTGCCTTTGAAGACAACGCAGCGGTCTGTGTAATGCTTGCATCGGGCGGATATCCGCTGTCTTATGAAAAAGGCTTCCCGATAGAAGGGCTGGAAGCATTTGAAGGAAAAGAGGATTATTACTGCTTCCATTCCGGGACAGCCTTCCGGGACGGAAAAATCGTCACAAACGGCGGCCGCGTGCTTGGCATTACGGCAAAAGGGGACGATTTGAAAAAGGCCCGCAGCAAAGCGTATGAAGCGGTGCAGTGGGTGTCCTTTGAAAAACAGTATATGCGCCATGATATCGGGCGGGCAATTGATGAATGCGATAGCATCGGCTGATAAAAACTGGGGCATTGGCTGTAATAACGGGCTTTTGCTGCGCATCCCGGACGATATGAAATGTTTCCGGGAAATGACGATGGGAAAAGCCATTGTGATGGGCAGGAAAACACAGGAAAGCCTGCCGGGCGGATATCTGCCCGGACGCGTGAATATTGTGCTGACACATGACAAAAACTATCAGGCAGAGGGCATTTTCGCTGTGCATTCGATAGAAGAATTGTACCGAAGGCTGGAAGCGTATCACACAAAGGATGTGTTTGTCATTGGCGGGGAAAGCATTTACCGCCAGCTGCTGGATGACTGCGAGACTGTATATCTTACAAAAATAGATGCCGCCTTTGATGCGGATGCCTTTTTCCCGAATCTGGATGAGAGCCCGCAGTGGGCACTGGTTTCAGAAAGCGGGAAACAGGCTTATCATCAGACGGATTACCGTTTTTGCAGATATGAGAACAGGAAATATGCCAAAAGGGAGGAAACCATGGATATAACAGGAAGAAAATTATTTGTAAAAGCGCTGCGGGAAGAAGGCGTAGATACAATATTTGGATATCCCGGCGGGATGGTCACGGACATTTTCGATGAACTATACAAACAGGAGGATATCCAGGTCGTCCTGCCAAGGCATGAACAGGGCCTGATTTTTGAAGCGGAGGGGTATGCAAAGGCGACCGGAAAACCCGGGGTATGCCTGGTAACGAGCGGGCCGGGAGCGACGAATATTATTACCGGGCTTGCGGATGCCCATTATGACAGCATCCCGCTGGTATGCATTACCGGGCAGGTGCCGCTCAGCCTGATTGGCAACGATGCGTTTCAGGAAGTTGACATTGTCGGCATGACCCGTTCGGTGACCAAATACGGGGTAACCGTCCGGGAGCGGAAAGACCTGGGCCGGATTTTGAAAATGGCGTTTCATATTGCGCAGACCGGAAAGCCGGGCCCTGTGCTGATTGATATTCCAAAAGATATCCAGATGCAGTCCGGGGACAGCGAATATCCTTCGCAGGTTCATATCCGGGGCTATAAGCCGAATGAGAGCGTGCATATCGGGCAGCTGAAAAAGGCATACCGCCTGTTAAAATCGGCAAAACGCCCGCTGATTTTAGCCGGCGGCGGCATTCATATCGGCGGCGCGCAGGAGCAGCTCCAGAAATTTGCAGAACGCACGCAGATTCCGGTCGTGACAACGGTAATGGGAAAAGGCGTCATGCCGCCGAAGCATCCACTGTATCTGGGAAATTCCGGCATGCATGGAAAATATGCGTGCAATATCGCAGTCAGCCAGTGCGACCTGCTCTTTTCCATCGGGACACGCTTTAACGACCGGATTACCGGAGATTTGAATGAATTTGCCCCGCATGCAAGGATTATCCATATCGATGTCGATACGGCAGCGATTTCGAGAAATGTCGTGGTGGATGTCCCGATTGTTGCCGATGCAAAGCTGGCACTGGAAAAATTATGCGAATGGGCAGAAAAGCAGGACACGGAAAAATGGATTGCAAAAATCAGGGGCTGGGAAACCGAAAATCCGCTGGAAATGCGCCGTGACCGCGGCATGACGCCGCAGATGATTATGGAAGCTGTTAACCGCAGCTATAAAGAGGCCATTATCGTAACCGATGTCGGGCAGCACCAGATGTGGGCAAGCCAGTATCTGGAAATCGGCGGGCGCAAAAAGCTGATTACATCCGGCGGGCTTGGCTCCATGGGATTCGGGCTTCCGGCGGCAATCGGTGCAAAAATCGGAAAGCCGTATGAAAATGTTATCTGCATTACCGGAGACGGCGGCTTTCAGATGAACATGCAGGAAATGGCGACGGCAATCGCAGAGAAAGCCCCGGTTACCATCTGCCTGTTAAATAACCAGTATCTCGGCATGGTACGCCAGATGCAGCAGCTGTTTTACGGCAAGCGCTATGAAGCTACCTGCCTGCGCAGGCAGAAGGGATGCCCAGATATGTGCAAGGGGCCGAACGAAGCCTGCCCGCCATATGTGCCGGATTTTGTGAAATTTGCACAGTGCTACGGGGCTTACGGCATCCGGGTTACGGAACCGTCCCAGATAGAGGATGCATTTTACCAGGCAAAGCACAATGCGGATGCGCCGACTTTAATCGAGTTTCTGATTGCAGCCGATGAGCTGGTGCTGCCGATGGTAAAAGGCGGAAATCCGATGAGCGAGATGATTTTGAAATAGCAGGCAGTGCCGGAAAGGAATGGATAAAAGATGAAAAACAGATGGATTGCCCTGTACGTGGAAAATCAGGTGGGCGTTCTGGCAAAAGTATCAGGGCTTTTTTCCGGGAAATCCTATAATCTGCAAAGCCTGACAGTCGGGCCGACGGAAGATGCAACCGTTTCACGCATGACAATCTGCGTGACAAGCGATGACATTACCTTTGAACAGATTAAAAAGCAGTTAAACCGCATGGTGGAAGTAATCAAGGTAATTGACCTTACAAACGTTCCGATTCATATGAAAGAAATTTTGTTTGCAAAAGTAAAGGATATCCGTTCCAGCCAGATTGACGAGGTGTTCCGCATTGCGGAAGTATTCAGCGTGCAGGTGGCGGATATCGGCAAAGACAGCGTGATGCTCGAATGCAAGCTGACCGAGCGCAGGAACAATGAGCTGATTGAGCTGCTGAAAACAAAATTCCACAATATCGAAATCGTGCGCGGCGGGGCAGTTGCCATTGAAGCAATCAGTACATCCTGCAGGTAGAAAAAAGATGTGAACAGTTAAGGGAGACTATTATTATGATAGAGTTTTACAGCCTGTCATTCGGCGACCGCGAGTGGGTAACCCACCGGATGATAGAGGACGCAAGGCAGGCGTGTGAATATTCTTTTGCCAACAATTATTTATGGAGCGACATTTATGGCGTCAAAATGGCAAAAGAACAGGGATGCCTGATTTTCAGGTTTCTCAATGACGGCGAATGCTGTTACACGATTCCTATCGGGGCAGGAAACCGCAAAGGAGCGCTGGATGCGCTGCGTGTACAGGCCGAGGCAGAAACAGGGGAGTTAAAGCTGGCATCCCTCGTACAAAGCGACCTGGACTGGCTGGAACAGCATTATCCGGGGCAGTATGACGTGGAAACAGACCGGGGCGATTATGATTATGTATACAGCACCGAAAAGCTGTCCACGCTTTCCGGCAGAAAGCTGCACGGCAAGCGCAACCATATTGCCCGCTTTAAGGATGGCAATAACTGGCTTTACCGCGAAATGATGCCGGAAGATGCCGGGGAATGCATGCGGCTTTTGGATGTCTGGAAAGAAGCCGAAGCAGAAAAATGGAATGACGAGATGGAAAATGAACTGCATATGAACCGCCGGGCACTGCGCAATCTGGCAGAGCTTGTGCTGGATGGCGGGATGCTCTACAAAGGCGGGCGGCTGGTTGCATTTACCATCGGGGAGCCGCTGAATGCAGATACCTATGTGGTGCATATCGAAAAGGCGCTGGCCAGCGTGCAGGGCGCTTATCCGATGATAAACCAGCAGTTCGTGCTGCACAACTGCCAGGACTACAAGTATGTCAACCGCGAGGAAGATACCGGAGACGAAGGGCTGCGCAAGGCAAAGCTGTCCTACCAGCCGGAGCTGCTTGTAGAAAAATTTCACGCGAGGTTTCACAGATGATTCGTTTTGGGGAGAACGGGGATATTCCGCAGCTGAAACATCTCTGGAAAGAATGTTTTGCAGATGAAGATGCTTATATCGACGCTTTTTTTCATGCGCTGTATAAAAAGGAAGATGTGCTTCTGGCGCAGGAAAAGGGGATGCTTTTGGGAGCATCCTTTTTTCTGCCGGGAAGCATTTATATAATGGAAGGAACAGAAGGCTGCTGGCAGCCGGTACGGTATGTTTACGCGCTGGCTGTCTATCCGCAGCACCGCGGGCGCGGGCTTGCGGGAAGGCTGCTGCAGGAAGCTTCGCGCATCTATCGGGCACCGCTGATTGCAGAACCGGCAGAAGAAGGGCTGATAGGCGGATTTTATGAGCCGCTTGGCTTTTCTGGTGCCTTTTATCTAAAGAAGCAGCAGCGGGTGCTGCCGCAGCAGGATGTGCGGGCCGCCCAGGCATCCGGGCGGGTTATCCGCCGGGCTGATGCAGATGCTTACTGCAGGGTGCGGGACGGTCATTTCCGGATGCATGGCTATGTCCGCTGGCCGAAAGAGCATGCAGCCTTTGCAATCGCACAGCACCGGGAAAACGGCGGGGATGCCCTGCTGATATCCGATACCTGTGGAAGTACGGCGAAAACAGGCCGGGAAGATATTCTGCTGTATTATGTGGAAGAAGAAAGCGTCATTGTGACGGAGACGACACTTTCTGATAAGGATGTGGAACAGGTGCTGACAGAATGCCTGACACAGCCGTGCCGGATGCTGGTGCTGACAGGCGGGGCAGCACTGTCCGAAAAACATGCAGTGCAGCCTGCGGCGGTTTTGGCACAGGCAGGGATGCA
>CAJTSV010000012.1:0-28287 GCA_910579075.1 uncultured Eubacterium sp. | reverse complement strand
GCCGGAGCCGGACAGGAATGCACAGGCAGCAGAAAGCCGCATTTATCTGACCGGCATGGCTTTGGGAATGCCGGGAGTGCACGGCTATCTGAACCTGACACTGGACTGAACAGGGCACAAAATTTGGAAACACGCAATCGAAACAGGAAAGGAGCATGCATGGAGCACCCGTTTTCAAGGACAGAATTACTGACTGGCCGGGATGGCTTAGAGCGTCTGGCCGGGTCACGTGTGGCAGTCTTTGGCATAGGCGGCGTGGGCGGATATGTCACAGAGGCGCTTGCGCGCAGCGGAATCGGCACGCTGGATTTAATTGACCATGACAGGGTAAGCCTGTCTAATATAAACCGGCAGATTCTTGCACTGCACAGTACCGTCGGAAAATACAAGACCGATGTGGCAAGGGAGCGTATTTTGGATATTAATCCCGATGCGGTGGTAAACGTTTTTCATACGTTTTATCTGCCGGAAACAGCCGGGCTGTTTGATTTTACGCAGTATGACTATGTCGTCGATGCAATTGACACCGTAACAGGCAAGCTTGCCTTGATTGAACAGGCAAAAGCAGCAGGAACGCCGGTTATCAGTTCCATGGGCGCCGGAAATAAAATGGATCCGTCGGCTTTTCAGGTCGCAGATATTTCGGAAACATCGGTCTGCCCGCTTGCGAAGGTAATGCGCAGGGAGCTGAAAAAACGGGGCATTTTCAGCCTGAAAACCGTATATTCCAAAGAAAAACCGATGGAACCGCCTAATGCGCCCCAGACAGGGCTGCCGGAAGGAGAAGGCGCAGCGCCTGATGTGCGCCGCAGGGCCGTTCCTGGCAGCATGGCCTTCGTGCCTTCCGCAGCCGGGCTTATCCTGGCAGGGGAGGTCGTGCGGGATTTGCTGGAAAAGGAGCGGTGAGCAGCCGTCCCGGGATTTTGCCATGCCGGGACTGAATGCCTGAACACAGAAAGGATGTGGTGCTATGCAGCTGCTGCAGGGGGAATCTGGCAGGGAAGAAAAAATCGGCGGTATGGTTTATGACATGTCACCTTCACCCCATTACCGCCATGGGATTGTAAATGGAAATATTTACAGCCTGATTAAAAATGGGCTGAAAGACAGCCTGTGCCTTGTCTTTATGGAAAATCTGGATTTGTGTTATCATCCGCAGGAAAATGATGATTATGTCGTTCCGGATATTATGGTAATCTGTGACAGAAACCACTTAAAGGGCGGCAGTTATACGGGAGTTCCCCGTTTTGTGGCAGAAACACTCAGCCCGTCCACGGCAATGCGCGACATGATTGTGAAAAAAGAAATTTATGAACAGCTTGGCGTGGAAGAATACTGGATTGTGTCTGCAAAGGAGCAGGCGGTGCAGGTTTATTATCTGGAACAGGACAGATACCAGCTTAGGTACAGCTATATTCTGGAACAGGATAAGGCCAGCCGGTATTACAATGCAGATACGAAGATTGCTTTGCGGGCATTTCCAAATGTAAACATGACTCTGGGAGATATTTTCCAGGGAGCTGAATAAAATAACTTGATATCATGATACCATGGAGGAGATAGGATGTTTCACGGAGAAAAAAATGAGGGAGAGTTTAAGGGCAGCGGGAGCAGCCCGAAGGAAAAAGAAGACGTTCATCTGGAAGGCGGCGGGAAAAAGAAGAAGCATGTGCCGCCGGCAAACGGCGTTAAGACCAGCCTGAGCAGGAAAATTGTTTCCAAAATGGCGCTGATTACGGCCGGTATTTTCCTGCTGACGATTCTTATGGCTGCGTTTCTTTCTGCAAGGGCGCTGATTCAGGTAAACAGGGAGAAGCTGTCAGCGGCAGCTTATGAAAATGCGTTTCTGGTTGCGAACGATATCGAAAATGCATATGGCAAGGTTGTGGGATTTGCAGGCTCGCTGCGCAATATTTCCCAGCTGGACCCAAAAGAACAAAGGGACGCCATAGACACTGCGCTGGTGGGGCTTTTGGAAAGCGGCGGCGGTTATCCGACGGCATTTGCTTATTTTGAGCAGAATGCGATTGCCGATGCCAATGGGGAGCCTTACAGCGTGCATAAGCGGGATATTGCTTATGAATCTGTCGTATATCCGGATGAAAATAAGACGGGATATGTTTTTGAAAAACACGAGGATGCGTTTGACAATTATGAAAAAGAATACTATATGCAGATAAAAGAAACCGGACAGCCATATGTCATGGACCCTTATATTTATGAGCTGATGGGAAAAAATATCATGATGATAAGCATTATTGCCCCGATATACGATGCGCAGGGCGAATTCCTCGGGGTTACCGGCGTGGATGTGGGCCTGGACAATATGCAGGAGCAGCTTTTGGTCAGCACCAATTATAAAACGGCCCACCTGACAGCGCTTGCTGCGGACGGCACGATACTGGTTGATTCTGCCGACGAGAACAAAGCAGGCGTGGCTGCTGCAGACGCCGGATATGAAAAGCTGGAAGAATACGGACAGAAAATCCGTTCCATGCCGGAAGGCATACATGAAAACACCCGTTTTCTGATAAAGGGCGGAAAAAATTTCGGCACGGGCAAAAATGGCATGACGGTGACGATTCCCCTGACCTCAGGCGGAAAGACCGACTGGACGTTACATATGGCTGTCAACAGCAGCGAATTTTACTGGGCGATTTTAGAAAGCACGGGAAAACTGACTTTCCTGGTTGTTTTATTTGCAGTGTTGCTGATTATTTCCGTTAACCGCATGATTAACCGGTATCTGGAACCGATTCAGGCAATCAGCGAAGGCGCTGCAAAGCTGGAAGCAGGGGATTTGGATATTCATATTGATATCGAGTCCGATGACGAGCTGGGGCATCTGGCACAGGCATTTAACCATATCAGCGCGACCATGAATACTTATGTCGAGGATATTTCCAGCAAGCTGTCGCAGATGGCAGACAACCATATGGATATTTCGATTACCCAGGATTATATCGGGGATTTTATTCCAATCCGGGAATCAATTGAGAAAATATCGCAGTCCTTAAATGATACGCTGCAGGAAATTGTGCATTCCGCAGACGAGGTTTCGGGCAGTTCAGAAAGCGTGTCGTCCGGTGCGCAGGTGCTCTCCGATGGTGCCTCGGAGCAGGCGGCAGCGATTGACGAGCTGGCAGCTTCGATAGAAAGCCTGTCCAGGGATGTATCGGCAAACGCTCAGGATGCGCAGTCAGCTAATGTGATTGTGACAGAGGTCGGGCAGAATATAAAGGCCAGCAATCAGGAAATGGAGCATTTAATCCGTGCGATGTCAGATATCAGCGATTCATCCGGCGAGATTCAGGAAATTGTCAAGACGATTGAAGACATTGCCGAGCAGACAAACCTGCTTTCCCTGAATGCTTCGATTGAGGCAGCAAGGGCCGGGGAGCTTGGAAAGGGCTTTGCGGTTGTAGCGAATGAGATTCGCGAGCTGGCATCAAAGAGTGCCGAAGCAGTCAGCCAGACAGCGTCACTGATAGAAAGCTCCCAGAAGGCCGTGGAAAACGGCATCCGGATTGCAGACGATACGGCGAAATCGCTTGTGGCTGTTGTAGACGGCTCGAAACAGATACTCGGCTCCATGGACAAAATCAGCAATGCGTCGCAGAATCAGAAAACCGTGCTGCAGCAGATTTCTGAAAATGTGGAATTAATCAGCGGGGTTGTCCAGACCAATTCTTCGTATGCACAGAATTCTGCTGTCACCAGCGCGGAGCTGTCCGGCCAGTCCAAGCGCCTGCATGAGCTGGTAAGCCGGTTCCATTTACGCCAGGAGAAGTAATGCCTGACTGTCATGCTGCTGCATCAAAGGTTCTGGCAGAAAATGCCTGTATATTTCCAGAACAGCTGCTTATGCTAATGGCAGGCATATTTCCGGCAGGCCGCACGCGGCCCTGCGGAACGACTGCCTGAAATTCAAGAGCATGACAGGAGCAGATGACAATGAAAGAAGAAGAAAAACAGCGTCAGCAGCAGGAATACAATGAATATGTCAAGCAGGTGACGCCGACCAGAAACCTGGCCTGGGCCATGTGCCGCGCCTTTCTGGTCGGCGGGATTATCTGCATTGCCGGGCAGGTAATTTTAAATACGGCAAAAAATATGGGATTTGACAAAGACACGGCTGGAAGCTGGTGCAGCCTGACCCTTATTTTCCTGAGCATTGTGCTGACCGGACTGAATATTTACCCGGCATTTGCCAAATGGGGCGGGGCCGGAGCGCTTGTACCGATTACCGGATTTGCAAACAGCGTGGCAGCACCTGCGATTGAGTTCCAGAAGGAAGGCCAGGTATTCGGCATCGGGGCCAAGATTTTTACAATTGCAGGCCCGGTTATCCTGTTCGGGATATTTTCCAGCTGGGTGCTGGGGCTGATTTACTGGATTGGGAAATGCTTTGGAGTGTTTTGAGGAAAAGATATAAGGCGAGATTTTGCGGGCAGGCTGGCGTGTTTTAGGAATTCGTCAGCCTGCTTTTTGATGTGGAAAAATAGAGTCAATGTACTTGTTTATATTTAGTATAACGAGGGGGTATGGGAAATATTGGTGGTCGTTATAGGAATTATTTTAAAAATCTGATATAATTATGAAAACTATTTAATTTGCCTATAGAAATTATTTCAAGCAGATGAAGGTGAATACATGCGATGCCCAATGGCAGAGTGGATTTACTGACAGTTCATGAGGCTGCCAGGGTTCAGGCAAATAGGATGGTTCAATTTGGCGATAAAATATTAGATATAGTAACAGAAGAACATCAGAAAGAATAAAAAATTTTTGACAAAGTGTACTTATCTTATTGAATTTTTAAGGAGCAAGTATGGAAGAATTATTTGAACTGGCAAAATTTGATTCCTATAAAGAAGATAACCGCAGGGAAGTAAAAAAGGCGGAGGGAGGACTTCCAAACAGCCTGTGGGATACTTACTCTGCTTTTGCCAATTGTTATGGCGGAGTTATCATTCTTGGCGTGAAAGAGAATAAAGATGGCAGCTGGCGTACAACCGGACTAAAAAATCCCTCAAAATTGAAAAAAGATTTCTGGGATGCCATTAACAACCGTAAAAAGGTGAGCGTCAATCTTTTGAAAGACGATGATGTGGAAACTTTCTCCGTGGCTGGTACAGATAATGTGATTATGGTCATATGGGTGCCGGGTGCAAAGCGGGAACAAAAGCCGGTATACATCAATGATGATTTGTTTGGAGGAACTTTCCGCAGAAATTGGGAGTGAGATTACCACTGTACAAGATTGCAGGTAAAAACAATGCTGCGGGATCAGGCAGAGGAAACCATGGACATGGAAGTGCTTGATGAGGCTGAAATTGAAGATTTGAATCAGGATTCCATCCGCGGTTATCGCAACAGCCACAAATCCTTTAAGCCGGGACACCCTTTTGAGCGGCTGGATGACAAGGAATATCTTAGGGTGATTGGGGCAGCGGGTTTTTCGAAAGGCGATAAAAAACTTCATCCTACGGCTGCCGGCATGCTTATGTTTGGGAATGAGTATGATATTGTGAGATATTTTCCGGAATATTTTTTAGACTACAGGGAAAATCCGGATATGGTAATCAGATGGACAGACAGACTTCAATCATCATCTGGCGAGTGGTCGGGAAATGTATTTGACTTTTATTTTCGTGTATACAATAAGATTACGAAAGATATCAAAGTGCCATTTCGGATGGAGAGAGGTTTTCGGGTTGATGATACGCCGGTTCACAGAGCGCTTAGGGAAGCATTGGCGAACTGTATGATTAATACAGATTTTTATGGAAAATATGGCATTCTCATAATCAAAGAGGAAAATAAAATTATATTTGAGAATCCTGGCTATATCAGACTTGGAAAAGAGCAGATGCGCAGAGGAGGAAAATCTGACCCGAGAAATAAGAGCCTGATGAAAATGTTTAATCTGATAGATATCGGTGAACATGCGGGAAGCGGAGTGCCCAATATTTTTAACGTATGGGAAGACGAAGGGTGGGAAGAGCCTGGCATAAAGGAAGATTTTGATCCGGACAGGACATCGCTGACTTTAAAATTCATAAAAAAACAAGCAATAAAAACAAGCGATAAAAAACAAGCGATAAAAACAAGCGATAAAAAACAAGCGATAAAAACAAAGAATAATCAGGAAAAAATACGATTGTATTTACGAGGGCGTGAAACAGCAAAAACCAGAGATATCGCAGATTTACTGGGTTTAAGCATGGCAAGGACGAGAGAAATACTCTCTGTGATGGATGATGTCGAAGCAATGGGAAGAAATAAGACAAGGATATATCGCTTGCGAAAAGAATCGTAATGGGCAGGGAAATATTTAATTTTTCAAAAATGAATGGGCCCTGACTTGATACAGGCAGAAGGCCGGGTATTCGGCATCGGGGCCAGGATTTTTACAATTGCAGGCCCGGTCATCCTGTTCGGGATATTTTCCAGCTGGGTGCTGGGGCTGATTTACTGGGTGCTGACCGTTTCGGGAATAATTTAAGAAAAACAGATGGGGGCTGTCGCACTAAGAAAAATGATACAAGATATAGTTTATTTGAATCATTCTTATAGACTACATCTTGTATATGTATTGCTTAATGCGACAGCCCCTTTTTTTGTTATCTGGCACAGTTTTGGAAAACCGGTGGGTAACCGGGAAGTGGAAATGGAAAAAAGACAGCATAAAATAGATTGACAGTTATAGAAAACATGATATAATATAAGAAGGATTTTGAAATGCAAAATTGTTTCTGTGAATGAATCGGACTTATGGCCGAAAGTGAAAAAAGGAGGTGTTTTTCATGAAAACGAGAAAATCTTTTTCAGAAGCAGCATTTTTAGACCGGCTTCATTTCCAGCTTTCGTTTCAGTATGACGATGCAGAGTGCACGCAGATACTGGAAGGGTATCGGAATAAGCTGCAAAGCAGTAAAGCACAGCAGACAGGCGCATCTTATACACGGGATGACCTGTACCGGAGCTTTCATGCTGCCTGCACGGAGCACAGAAGCGGTTCTTCGAGGCTTGGGATTTTATTGAACAATGCTTTTGTGCAGTTTCTGTGCCTGTCCGGCATCCGTATTTTTATGGAGCTTCAGATTTTCCGTAATTGTGATGCATGGGGCGTGAATTACTTGAATTATGCACTGGTTATCAATGCTGTATATTTTCTGGCCGTAATGGCGGTTGTCCGGGGAAGGGGCGTCAGGAAGGTGCCGGCTGCCAGCCATCTTATCGCAGCGCTTGAGACAGGCGTTATCCTGGCAGCAGGAATCCTGGCTGTAACCGGTGCAGCGGCAAGCCTTCCGGTTGGAAGGTATGTTGTATATGCATACGGCATCCTTGCCTGTGCGGTTTATGGCGCAGTCTTTTTATGGGGCAGTAAAACGGTGCTGAAAAGAAAACAGGAAGTATTTGTAACAGCGCTGCATGGCATGGGAGCAGTTTCTGCACTGCTGTTTGTCATTACCCAGATTCATTCCCTGACGGCGGATAACGCACTGCTTACAAAGAATCTCGTAACGGGAAGCGCAGCGGTTTATCTGGAAATACTGCTGTTTGTAATTGTTTTTTACCTGTGTAAGGGAAAGCGGGAAGCATAAGACGCAGCAAAGACAGGAATACTGGCGGGGCCTTTGGATAATGTCCGAAGGCCCCGTTTTTGCAGCTTTTGGTTATACAAGTGTCCAGTATGGGTCTTCCCAGCGGCTGTAGGTGTAAGACCAGAGCCTTTTATAAATCTTTCCGTTTATGGTCTGATATTTATATCCGGTATGATTGCTGTAAGGCTGCGCAGCGGAAATGCCGGAAACATAAGCCGGACTGGAAACGCTGCTGATAAGTACATGCATTGATGTGGCAGTTAATAAAAAAGAGAATCCAAGTGATAATATTTTTTTCTTCATTCTAATTTACTTCCTCCAGATTCTTATATATTTTTATCGTATGCCATAAGCCATATATCTGGCTTGGGTGGTCTAAATGGTCTATGTAATAATCCGGGTATCGATAAAAGTCATAGCCATTTTCTGTTTCTACAAAAAAATAATCTGAAACCGGAACAGAATCAAGAGGGACTGTTTCCTCTAAAGGCGGCTCGCTATAAGGCTGCGGTATCACAGCATAAGAAAGCAGAAATACAAGCAGGGCCAGCAGCGTGGCAAAACAGTACGGCTTATGTTTCTTCTGGTAATGGTCTTCGAGTATCATCTGAAAACGCTGTTCCATATTTCGTTTGTCCGGCCTGTCTGCAAGGCTTAAGGAAGCGGCCTTCAGGGAGTCCGGGCGGCTTGCATTCCGCAATACCTTCAATATAACAGAGAGGTATTTAAGCTGCTGCTTTTTGTCCAGCTTTTTACAGACAGCTTTATCGGAATGCAGCTCCAGTGCGTGCGAAATTTCTTCCGGCAGCTCTTTTAAAAGAGGATTCCACCAAAAACAGATACATGCCAGTTCTGCGGCCAGTTTTGCAAATATATGCCGGCTTTTAAAATGCGCGCTTTCATGAAGAAAAATGCCAAGCAGCTCCTCGTCATCAAAGTACATATCGGGAAGGATAATGACTGGCCGCAGGAAACCGGACAGTGCAGGTGAAGCCACAGCTTCATGTACAATGACTTTTGCCTTTGCCAGTTTTCCCTGCGGGTCAGCTTCTGCAAGCATGCGCTGCAGGCGGCTGTCAGAAGCGGCCGGGAGAGAATGCAAAAGGCGGTGGAAGCGGATATGGTTTTGCATGTGCCTGCAGAATACCACGGCAGCTCCCAAAATCCATACGGTAAGGAAAAGGACACCGGGCGTTATTGTTACAAATCCAAAGGAAACAAGCTGAATGCGGGAAAAGCCCTGAATCCACGGCAGGATTTTCCAGGATTCCACAATGTACGTGTATGGAAGCTCCAGCGGGAATAGGATTCGCAGTGTGCTGAAAAAAAGAACAAGCATAAAAGGGTATAGCGAAAAATACCGCAAATCCTGAATCCGTTTTCGAAAGCTGGCAGCCAGTTTTGTGAAAACAGTTGCCCAGAATACAGCCACGGCGATGGAATAAACAGTCAGATACATGGAATTCATACTCCTTTGTGTCATTACTTTCTTAATAGTATATATATTTTTGTAAATTGTGTCAATTGTAGTTTTAGAATATATCTGAATTGAAAAAAGATTTTGGAAATAAATATATTGAAATATATAAAAATATGATATCTTCTCAAGAAAGATTTTGTGATTCAAAATAATATCGAAATATGAATCAAATGCATATCGATATGTTTTGGAAAGTAAATAGAAAGGGATAGCGCATATGAGCAAATACAGTAAAAAAGGCAGGATTGTTTAGGAATCGTATTATCCATTCTTCTTTTTGCATGGTACATAAAAAAAGGAACATGGTGTCAATGTTCCTTTTTTTCATATTCATTTAAAAGCTTCTGCAATCCATCAAGGAATTCTTTGTCCGCATCAGCGATTGTGCCTGTCAGGGATGCCAGCACGGAATGGCTGTCTGGCTTTCCGGAATGGTAATATCTTTTAAACTGCATCAGGGAATACTCATTGGAAGTTAACGAAGGGCGGAAAAGCCTGCCATAGGATTTGCCGAGTTTGGTAATGGCTTCGACTTTTATGGCGTTTTTCTTTTCCAGATTCCGCAGGATGCCCTGTATGGAAGAAGCCGGCCAGGTACGTTCCGGAATGCGTTCTGCAATCTCGGAAGCGCTCAGTGCGTCATCGGTGTCCCACAATACCCGCATGGCTGCTTCTTCTTTTGGAAGAAGATAAAAATATGCAGGTGCTTTGCCTGGCTTGGCAGAAGCTGTTGTTTTTGCTGTTTCAGGAGAGGTGTTCGTATCAGCAGCTTCTTCTGATTTTGCGGGTTCGTTTTCCAGGTCTATGCCTGCTGTTTCTGTCTGTTCTGTCTGCATTGCAATACCAGTCCTTTCTGATTTTTTCATAATTATATATGTTTTTTGCAGATATGTCAATTATAGTTTTGAAATATTTTCTGACAGAAAAATGGTTTTGATATTTGAAACGAACGTTGACAAAGATTCTGGCTGATTTAAAGATTTTATATGCAGGAAATAAAGCCAGTATTTGGAAATAAATGCGAGAAGCGCTGGCTGATGCAAGACAAGTGCTCTGTGCAGCCTGCAATTGAAGTGTGGGGATGTGTGTTGATTTTCCAATGGATATTCTTTATACTGATATCAGAAAGCAGCAGTGCATGGAAAGGGGCTGGATGATGGAAAGGTATTTTAATATCAGCGCAGACTGCAGGCCGAATGTGCACTATATGGCAGATATTCAGGGCAGGCTGTCTGCGTTAAAAAGTATGATGGAACGGGGAGAGTATATTACGATAAACCGTGCCAGGCAGTACGGCAAGACAACGCTGCTGAAAGCGCTTGGGCCATATCTTGGAGATGATTATGCGGTATTGAGCCTTGATTTTCAAAAATTAAGCCATAAGGATTTTAAAACAGAGGAATTGTTTGTAAAGGCGCTGGCCAGGGAAATCATGAAAAAACCTGTATTTCAAAAGGAAGTGCCAGAAGATGCAGCAGCAGGATTTGGGCAGCTTGCAGCTGGAACCGGGGAAAATATGGGTCTGGCTGATTTGTTTGAACTTTTCAGCATCTGGTGCGGGGAATCTGGACGGCCTGTAATTTTTCTTGTGGATGAGGCGGACAGTGCGGCAAATTATGAAGTATTTTTGGATTTTCTGGCTATGCTGCGGGCTGGTTATATTGACAGGGATGAAAGTCCTGCGTTTCAGTCTGTGATTCTTGCAGGTGTTTACGATGTGAAAAACCTGAAACGGAAAATTGGCGGGGGAGAACGGCACAGGGCGAACAGTCCGTGGAATATAGCAGCAGATTTTCTTGTGGATATGAGTTTTTCTGCGGATGAAATTGCCGGCATGCTGAAGGAATATGAAAAGGACTGCCATACAGGAATGGATGTGTACGGGATTGCAGGGATGATTTATGACTATACCTCCGGCTATCCATTTCTGGTTTCCTGTCTATGCAAGCTGGCAGATGAGCGGATTACAGGCAATGCAGGAAGCAGCCCCAAAAGGGCATGGACAAGGGAGGATATTCTGGAAGCGGTGCGCTTGATGCTGTCAGAACAAAATACACTGTTTGATTCCCTGATTCATAAGCTGGAAGATTATCCAGAACTGGAAGTTATGCTCAAAGACCTGTTATTCCGGGGGAAGGAGATTCTTTATGTGGTTGGATTGCGCTGCGTGGAAACAGCGCTGATGTTTGGTTTTGTAAAAAAAGAAGAAAACCGGATAGTTATAGCGAACCGGATTTTTGAAACACTGCTGTATAACCTGTTTCTTGCATCGCATGATATGTGCCAGAACCGGCTTTATGATGCAGCCCTGATGGAGAAAAATCAGTTTATTCGAAACGGGCATCTGGACATGAAGCTCGTCCTGGAAAAGTTTATTATCCATTTTGATGACTTGTATGGTGACAGGCCACAGGACTTTGCGGAAGAAGATGGCCGCAAGTATTTTCTGCTGTATTTACGGCCAATTATAAATGGGGTGGGGAATTATTATATTGAATCACAGACACGCAATATGGAACGTACAGATGTGATTGTAGATTATCTGGGAGAACAGTTTATCATAGAACTGAAAATCTGGCGTGGCAATGCATATCATGAGAGGGGTGAAAAACAGCTGGCAGATTATTTGGACTATTATCATCTGAAAAAAGGATACATGCTCAGTTTTAATTTCAATAAGAACAAACAGGCCGGAATAAAGGAGATTTGGTTTGGAAACAGGCTGCTGATTGAAGCGGTTGTATAAGCGCGTGAAAACTGGTGCAGGCAGGCTGCTGGCATTTGCACAGAATTTTGCATCTGCTGTAAACAGTAACGGCAGCAGAATGGGAACCAGAATCAGCTTTAGGATGTGAGTTGCAGTTTCAGGCATTTTTGTGTATACTTATCCAAAAGATGGTACGGGAGGAAGCGGCGTGGGTATTTATCTGAATCCTGGCAATGAGAAATTTGCCCAGTGTGTCAATTCTGAAATCTATATTGATAAAACGGGCCTTATCCGCTATTGCAGCCGGGTCATGAATTCCATGCAGAAGTACATCTGCATGAGCAGGCCGCGCAGGTTTGGCAAGTCTGTAGCGGCGGATATGCTGGCAGCTTTTTACAGCCGCGGATGTGATTCAGGGGAACTGTTTGCTGGATTTGAGATTGCCAAAGACCCGTGCTTTCAGAAGGATTTAAACAAATATCATGTGCTGTATCTGAATATGCAGGAGTTTTTAAGCAGGACAGGCAGTGTGGAACATATGCTGGGCATGCTTGAAAGGCAGGTAATCCGGGAGCTGGCAAAAGAATATCCTGCTGTTGATTATTTTGACAGGCAGGATTTGCCGGGGTGCATGCAGGATGTGTATCTTGAAATGAAAACTTCATTTGTCATCATCATTGACGAATGGGACTGTGTTTTCAGGGAATACCGGACAGATGCGGGGGCACAAAAGAGGTATCTGGATTTTCTAAGGGGGATGCTTAAAGACAAAGGATATATTTCCCTGTGTTATATGACAGGGATTCTTCCGGTAAAAAAATATGGAACGCACAGTGCCCTGAATATGTTTGATGAATTTTCCATGACATTTCAGGGGGAACTGGCGCAGTATGCTGGTTTTACTGAAAAAGAGGTTTTGGGGTTATGCAGCCGGTATGGGATGGATTTTGAGGAAATGAAAAAGTGGTATGACGGGTATGTCCTGGAAGGGACAGGGTCTGTTTACAATCCACGTTCAGTTGTAAGTGCCATGCGGTTTCACAAATTCCAGTATTACTGGAACCAGACGGAGACATTTGAAGCATTGCGTGTTTATATTGATATGAATTTTGAAGGCCTCCGGGATGTGGTATTAAAAATGATGAATGAAAAGAACAGTGTTCCGGCAGATATTCACAGCTTTACCAACGATATGGTGACATTTCATTCAAAAGATGATGTGCTGACACTGCTGGTACATCTTGGATATCTTGGGTACCGCAGTGACCGGGAAGAAGTGTTTATTCCGAATCAGGAGATATTAAATGAATATGTAACTTCTATCAGCAATTCGGACTGGGGAGCGGTTTCGAAGGCGCTGAAAGAAAGGCGAAAAATAAAAGGCAGAGAAGCAGGAAAGGACGAAAAGGACATGGATAAAAAAGGCGAGCAGGCGAAAGCATTTTTTCTGGAAGGATATAACTGCACGCAGTCGGTGGCACTGGCATTTGGTGAGGAAACCGGGATAGAAAAAAACACGCTGCTGAAAACGGCATCTTCGTTTGGCGGCGGCATGGGCCGGATGCGGGAAGTCTGCGGGGCGGTCAGCGGGATGTTTCTTGTGGCCGGGGCGCTGTACGGATATGATGACCCGAAAGACCTGCAGGCGAAAAAAGAGCATTATGCAAGAATACAGGAACTTGCGGCACGGTTCCGGGCCAGGACCGGCTCTATTGTCTGCCGGGAGCTGCTCGGGCTGGAAGGAAAAGACAAAAGCCCGGTGCCGAGCGAGCGGACAGGTGAATATTATAAAAAACGTCCGTGCGCAGAGATGATAGCGCTGGCGGCGGAGCTGATGGAGCAGTATATAGCACAGCAGGAGCACGGGAAGGATGAGAATCAGGAAGGAAGGAATGGAGAAGAAGCAGAAGAAGCAGCTGCTTGGAGGCGGAAGACAGTATGACAATCATGGGAATGTTTGAAAAAAGAGGAGAAGCCAGGGGAGAGGCCAGAGGAGAAGCCAGGGGAGAAGCCAGGGGCATTATCAGCAACGGAAGGCGCCATGCATTCAGCGATGCGATGATTATTGAGGATATCGCGGCGCTGACGGGGTGCAGCCAGAAGGAAGCGGAGCAGATACTGCGTGATTTTGATGCTGCGCAGCCGTAATGCCATGCAGCAGCATCTTGAAATTACCAGCTGACTGTGGCATAATAACAGGTATGCACAAACGAAAACAGATGCAGGGCGGTGTTTTTCAGGGTCGCAGGCGGATGCAGATACAGCAGGCAGGACAAAGGATAAAATTGTTTTTGATAGAATCCAAAAAGGAATCAGGAAGGTGATTGCATGTCAGTAAAGGACACAAGAATAAAACCGTATACAGGAGAAAAAATCAAAATCCGGCCATATGAACATACGGCGCAGTATTATGAAACAGACCAGATGGGAATTATCCACCATTCCAACTATATCCGGTGGATGGAAGAAGCCAGGATGGATTTGATGGACCAGATGGGGTTCAGCTACAAGGCGATGGAAGAAATGGAAATCATAAGCCCTGTGCTTTCTGTGAACTGCGAGTATAAAAGCATGGTGCACTTTCGCGATACAGTCGTGATTGAAGCGAGGATGATTGATTATAACAGTGTCAAAATGAAGGTCGTATACCGGATGACCGACAAAGAAACCGGGGAGCTGCGCGCCGTGGCACAGAGCGAGCACTGCTTTTTGAGCAACAGCGGCAAGCCGATTTCCTTAAAGCGTTCCTATCCGGAAATTGATACGAAGTTCTTCACCCTGTATGATGAGGACGGGGAGGAGATTATACATTCATGAGCAGAAAGCTGGTATTAATCGACGGGCACAGCATCCTGAACAGGGCATTTTTCGGGATTCCGGATTTATCAAATTCTGAGGGGCTGCATACGAATGCCGTGTATGGATTTTTAAACATCCTGTTTCGGATTTTGGAGGAAGAACAGCCGGATTACCTGACGGTTGCTTTTGATGTAAATGCGCCCACGTTCCGCCATCAGATGTATGCGGAATACAAAGGGACAAGAAAGCCCATGGCACCGGAGCTGCGCGAACAGGTTCCGGTTATGAAGCAGATGCTTGCAGCAATGGGTGTTGCGGTTGTGGAAAAGGCCGGGTATGAGGCAGATGACCTGCTTGGCACGATTGCGAAGCGGTGTGAAGCGCAGGGGCTTGCGGTATCGGTTGTATCAGGCGACCGCGACCTTTTGCAGCTGGCCTCAGACCGGATTAAAATCAGGATTCCTAAGACGAAAAAAACCGGGACGGAAGTAGAAGATTATTATGCAGGGCAGGTATTGGAAAAATACAGCGTGACACCGTCTGCATTTATTGATGTGAAGGCGCTGATGGGCGATGCTTCGGACAATGTGCCGGGCGTGCCGGGAATCGGGGAAAAGACGGCAGTCAAGATTATCAGCCAGTACGGCAGCATAGAAAATGCGTTCGCGCATATCGATGAAATGCCAAAATCCAAGGTGCGCGAGTCGTTCCGGGAAAATTACGAAAAGGCACAGTTTTCCAAAAAGCTGGTAACGATCGATGTGAATGCGGATATTGAGTATGACCTCGCAAAGGCAGGGCTTGGAAACCTGTATACAAAAGAAGCGTATGAGCTTTGCAGAAAGCTGGAATTCAAGCAGCTGCTTTCCCGGTTTCAGGGACAGGAAAAATCCGAAGGATGCAGCCGGGCAGAGGAGCATTTTCAGGTAATTGCAGATGCAGGCCAGGCGTTACCGGTTCTGGAGAAGCTGAAAAGAGCTGAAAAATCGGCGGTACAGCTGATTGAGGAGCACGGGACGGTCTATGGGCTTGCGGCAGCTGTTTCTGAGACGGAAATTTATTTTGTGCCGTGTACAAAGAATGAGCCGGGCCTGGAAGGCACAAAGCCGGATGCGGCTGTTACACAGGAAGTACTGCTCGGGCAGCTTGCGCAGATTCTGACGTCTGGAAACCGCGTGGCTTCGTTTGATATCAAGCAGCAGCTGAAATATATGGAAATACCGCCGCAAAAGCAGGTATTTGACGTTATGATTGCGGCTTATTTATTAAATCCGCTGAAAAGCGAGTACGCATACGAGGACGTGGCAAAGGATTTTCTGGGGGAGATGCTCCCGCCGCGCAGTGAACTGACCGGAAAGCTGTCCATGGAAGAAGCGATGGCGCAGCAGCCGGAAGCGTTTTTAAAAGCAGCCTGTTATCCGGCCTATACGGCGTATGCAGCTATGGATATCCTGGCGCAGCAGCTGGAAGAAAACGGCATGAAGGACTTGTTTGAAACAATTGAAATGCCGTTGGCCTATACGCTTTCCGATATGGAAAAGGAAGGCATCCGCATTGAGGCAGGCGAGCTCGAAGCGTATGGCAGGCAGCTGCAGGAGCGCATTACAGAGCTGGAAACGCTGATTTACGAAGGAGCCGGGGAGAAATTCAACATCAATTCCCCAAAACAGCTTGGCGTCATTTTGTTTGAAAAGCTGAAAATGCCGTATGGCAAGAAGACCAAGACCGGGTATTCGACAGCAGCGGATGTGCTGGACAAGCTGGCACCGGAATATCCGTTTGTGGCGCAGATTCTGGAATACCGCCAGCTGGCAAAATTAAAATCCACCTATGCAGACGGGCTGGCAGCATTTATCGGGGAAGACAGCCGGATTCACACGACGTTTAACCAGACGATTACGGCAACGGGACGGTTAAGCAGCGCGGAGCCGAACCTGCAGAATATCCCAATCCGGATGGAGCTTGGGCGTCTTATCCGCAAGGTATTTCTGCCAAGGGAAGGCTATCTGTTTCTGGATGCCGATTATTCCCAGATTGAGCTGCGCGTGCTGGCACATATGTCCGCGGATGAAAACCTCATTCAGGCGTATCAGGAAGCGCAGGACATCCACCGGATGACAGCATCCCAGGTATTTCACATTCCGTTTGAGGAAGTGACAGACCTGCAGCGCAGGAATGCGAAGGCCGTAAATTTCGGGATTGTGTATGGAATCAGCTCGTTTGGCTTAAGCCAGGACCTGAGCATATCCAAAAAAGAAGCGCAGGATTATATCGAGCAGTATTTCCAGACTTATCCGGGTGTCAGGGCATTTTTGGACAAAATGGTGAAGGATGCAAAGGAAACCGGAAAAGTGGTTTCCCTGTTTGGCCGTATACGCCCGGTGCCGGAATTAAAATCCAGTAATTTCATGCAGCGTTCCTTTGGGGAACGCGTGGCGATGAATTCGCCAATCCAGGGCACGGCTGCGGATATTATTAAAATTGCGATGAACCGCGTGCATGACAGGCTTGCGGCAGAAGGGTTAAAATCCAGGCTGATTCTGCAGGTGCATGACGAGCTGCTTGTAGAGACGGCAGAAGAAGAATGGGAGCAGGTTGCACGGATTCTGGAAGAAGAAATGCATCAGGCGGCTGACCTTGCAGTGGCACTGGAGATTGACATGCATGCCGGCAGGAACTGGTATGAGGCAAAGTAATGAATGATGGCGGTGTCCGGGCGGGACTTGCCCGGTCTGCTGCAGTTTGGCAGGCTGCCGGAGGGGTGAACGGAATGAAGTTTATAGGGATTACGGGCGGTGTCGGCGCGGGAAAATCCACGATACTTGCCTATCTGAGAAAAAATTACAGGGTCAGGACGCTGGTGGCAGATGAGGCTGCCCATGAGATTATGGAGCCGGGATATGACTGCTATGTGAGGCTGCAGAAGGAATTTGCGCAGGAAAAAATATGGCTTCACAATGGCAGGTTCAACCGCCAGCGCCTGGCAGAAATTATTTTTGCAGATGAGGAAAAAAGGGAACGGTTAAACAGCATTGTCCATCCTGCGGTGAAGGAATACATTTTAAAAGAAGTAGAAAAAGAGCGCCGCAGCGGTTCGACGGATTATGTCGTGCTGGAAGCAGCCCTTTTGATTGAAGACGGATATGACAAAATCTGTGATGAATTGTGGTATGTCTATGTGACCGAAGAAAACCGCAGGAAAAGGCTGATTGAAAACCGTGGTTATTCCGATGAAAAAATCGAGCAGATGTTTGCGGCACAGCTTTCGGAAGGGGAGTACCGCAGGCACTGCCAGGTCATTATTGATAACAACGGGCCGGTTTCGCAGGTGTATCTGCAGCTGGCACAGCTGTTAAATGATAAAGGAGACAGGAAAATGCAAAGAGTACTCGGACAGGAAGAAGACGCACAAAAGAAGATGGAATATGTATTCGGACTGGACATCGGGACACGCAATGTAGTCGGAACTGTAGGGTATAAAGAGGAAAAGGAATTTATCGTTGTTGCACAGTATGCAACGGAGCATGAAACCAGAGCGATGCTGGATGGGCAGATTCATGATATCGGCCGTGTCGGACGCACGATTTCCATTATAAAAGAAAAGCTGGAAGACCAGATAGGCCAGGAGCTGACGGAAGTGTGCATCGCAGCTGCCGGCCGTGTGTTAAAGACGGTTACAACCGAGGTGGATTATGAATTCCCGGAAGAAACGGTTGTAACAGGCGAGCATATCCATACGCTGGAGCTGCTCGGCGTCGACAAGGCAGCACAGCAGCTGAAAGAAGCGAACGATACAAAGTATAAGTTTTACTGTGTCGGCTATTCTGTCATGAAATATTTTATCAACGACGAGATTTTTTCCAATATCGAAAGCCATAAAGCGGATAAAATTTCTGCAAAAATCATTGTGACATTCCTGCCGGAAGATGTCGTGGACGGCTTGTATATGGCAGTCGGTTTTGCCGGGCTTACGGTAGCAAATATGACTCTGGAGCCGATTGCGGCTATTGACGTCGCGATTCCGGAAAATTTCCGCATGCTGAATATTGCGCTTGTCGATGTCGGCGCGGGCACGTCCGATATTTCCCTGACCAGGGACGGCAGCATTATTGCTTACGGCATGATTCCGTTTGCGGGGGATGAACTGACCGAGATGATTGTGCAGCATTACCTGGTTGATTTTAAAATGGCGGAGCATATCAAGCTGTCTGCGGCTACGGACACGGAGATTGAATTTGAAGATATCATGAGCCTGAAGCATACGATTACAGCCGAAGAAGTGTGGAAGCTGACCGAGCCGCTGGTTGACAAAATGTCTACGGATGTGGCAGAAAAAATTAAGGAATTAAACGGCGACCAGAGTGTGAGCGCGACATTTATCGTCGGCGGCGGCGGAAAGATACACGGCTTTGACGAAATGCTGGCCAAAAAGCTGGAGCTGCCGCAGGAGCGCGTGGCGCTGCGCGGTGCGGAAGTGCTCAAGGAGGTCACATTCCTGCAGGATGAGATAGTAAAGGACCCGCTGCTGGTAACGCCGATTGGTATCTGCCTGAATTATTATGAACAGAAAAACAATTTTATTATGGTACGGTTTAACGGCGAGCGGATGAAGCTGTATGACAATAATAAGCTGACGATTGTAGATGCGGCGATTCAGGCCGGATTTCCGAATGACCAGCTGTTTCCGAAACGCGGGAAAGAGATTAACTTTACGGTTAACGGCAGGCCGCGCATTGTACGCGGGGATGCCGGGGAAGCGGCAATTATCCGCATGAATGACCGTCCGGCGTCGATTAATACGCCGATTGAGCCGAACTGCGATATTACGATAGAGCCTTCCACCGCCGGCCGGGAAGCGCATTACATGGTCGGGCAGCTTGAAGAATACCACAGCTCCACGATTACATTTGAGGTCAATGGAAAGCTGATTACCTGTCCGCGCTATGTCGAGGTAAACGGGATTTTAGAGCCGCCGACTTACGAAATTAAGGAAGACGATGCCATTGTTACAAGAAGCTTTTATACGGTAGAGCAGCTGGCGGAATTTATGGATGTCGAGCTGGATATGGATGCGGATATTTTGGTCAACAACCGCGTCGAAGATTTGCAGGCGCTTGTGTATGAAAATTTCAGCGTGGACTGGAAAGTGATTTCGTACCGCTCCACGCCGCAGGACGTATACCCGGATGCACCGCCAAAAAGAGTGCCGAATCTGGAAGAAAAAGTGCCGATGAAAAAGGCAATCGGGCAGTCTTCCATACTTGCACTGCCGCAGAATCCGTCAGGCGCGGATGCGGCAAAAGAGCAGGCAGGCATGCCGCAGGCACAGCCTGGAAGAACTCCGGCAGCGCAGGCAATGCAGGTGCCGGCAGCTTCGGCTGACAGCCCGGGCCGGATAGATATGGCAAAAGCTGCACAGGCGGCAGGTGCAGCAGCTGTAAGGCAGGCACCTGTAACGGATGTATTTGGAAAGACATTTACAGACCTTGCAGCTGTAGCAGATGCAAACCGCAGCGTGCGTGCACAAAGAGCTGGCTCCAGGGACAGCGCAGGAGTGGCAGGGACAGGAGGGCCGGGCAGTACAGCGCCGGCAGCAGAATTATCCGGCAGTGCAGCAGCCGAAGCAGGGATATCCGGCAGTGCAGCAGGGAGCGGAATGTCAGGCAGCACTGCAGCAGCTGAAACTGGAACATCAGGCCTGGCAGTACCGTCATCAGGCGCATCGGGCAGTGCTGTGTCAATGGCCAAAACCGGAATATCAGGCGGCGCTGCAGCAGATGAAAAAGGAAAATCAGGCCTGGCAGCACCTTCAGCTGCAACAGGAGTATCAGGCGGAGCGTCAGCCGAAACAGGAGCGTCAGGCGGTGTGCCAGCTGCAACAGGAGCAACAGGCAGTGTGTCAGCCGAAGCCGGAACACCAGGCAGTGCAGCATCGATGGCTGAAAGCGGAAAATCAGGCAGCGCTGTAGCAGGCGAAACCGGAACACCAGGCCAGGCAGCACCTTCATCTGAACTGAAAGCAACAGGCGGAGCGTCAGCCGAAGCCGGAACACAAGGCAGTGCAGCATCGATGGCTGGAACCGGAAAATCAGGCAGCAGTACAGCAGCTGAAACAGGGAAACCAGGTCTGGCAGTACCGTCATCGGGAGCATCGGGCAGCATTGTACCAATGGCCGAATCAGGAGTATCAGGCAGTGCTGTAGCAGGCGAAACCGGAACACCAGCCCGTGCAGCCGGCGAAGCATCAAAAGCAGCAGTACCAGCCGGCACATCATCCGTGCAGCCAGCCTATGCCACAGCCGTGTCATCCGGCATGCCTTCTGGAAATGCAGCGGCCATGCCTGCCCGTACACCGCAGGAAAAAGCTCATTTGGCAGAAACACCAAAAGGAACGAAAGGCATGGAACCACAGGCAGCGGATATACCGCAGGAAAGCACACAGGCAGCAGAATTACCAGATGGAGAACAGCCGTTTCAGATAACGGTCAATGGAGAAACTATCACATTAAAAAATAAAAAAGAGTTTATCTTTGTAGACATTTTTGAATACATTCAGTTCGACCTGTCACAGTCTAAGGGCCGCATGCTGAAAACAGAAGTAAACGGCCAGGCTGCGCAGTATACACAGCTTTTAAACCGGGGCGATAAAATAGACATTTACTGGAAGGAAAACAGATGATGGAATTATGCAGTATTGCAAGCGGCAGCAGCGGGAACTGTATCTGTGCGGGAACGCCGGATTCGCACCTGCTGGTCGACGCCGGAATCAGCGGCAGGCGGATTGAAGCCGGATTAAACTCGGTCGGATTAAAAACGTGTGAAATGGAAGCCGTTCTGGTTACCCACGAGCATATAGACCATATAGCGGGACTTGGCGTAATTGCCAGGCGCTGCGGGCTGCCTGTCTATGGAACAAAAGCAACGCTGGATGCAGTGCTTTCAGTAAAATCGGTCGGAAAAATAGAAGAATCCCTGCTGCATCCGATTGTTCCGGGGCAGGAATTCCAGATTGGGGACATGACGGTGCACCCGATATCCATTTCCCATGACGCGGCAGACCCGGTGGCTTATATCATCAAAACAGACAGCCAGAAAATCGGCGTGATTACAGACCTTGGCACCTACGATGATTCGCTTGTGGAAACATTGCAGAATCTGGATATCCTGCTGCTGGAAGCAAACCACGATGTACGCATGCTTCAGACAGGAAGCTATCCATATCCGCTCAAGCAGCGCATTTTAAGCGACCGGGGGCATTTATCCAATGTGCTTTCCGGGCAGCTGCTCGGACGCCTTTTGCACGACCGCTTTCATTCCGTCGTGCTCGGGCATTTAAGCCAGGAAAATAATTATGCCGAGCTTGCTTATGAGACAGTGCGTCTGGAAGTGTCGATGGGGGAAAATCCTTATAAAGGGGATGATTTTCCGATTTATGTGGCAAAGCGCAGCGAGGCATCGCAGATGATCTGCGCATAAGAAAGGGGCGTGCGGCAGCTTGGAACAGACCGTTTCCATTGGGAGCCAGAGCTTTGAATATATGCGCCAGGAACAGGCCTTTTACATTGATAAAACAGGCCTGATAAAGGAATGGTGGGAAAATAAAGACGATGTTACCCTGATTACGCGCCCGCGCCGTTTTGGAAAAACGCTGAATTTAAGCATGATAGAATGCTTTTTTTCAGTCAGGCATGCAGGCAGGGGCGGGCTGTTTGAAGGGCTGTCCATCTGGGAGGATGAGGAGTACCGCAGGCTGCAGGGCACTTATCCGGTAATCTCTTTCAGCTTTGCCGAGGTAAAGGGAAGGGATTTCCAGACGGCAAGGGAAGGCATTATTGCTGTTTTGGAAGAACTGTATCGAAAGCATGATTATCTGCTGCAGTCTGATACACTCAGTGATGCTGAGAAGAAAAATTATGATACATTTGGCCAGTATGTCGGCCCGGACAGGAATCCACGCAAGGAACTGACGGACACAGTTATTTCGCGGGCAGTAAAGACGCTGATGTCGTATCTGGCCAGGCATTATGGCAGTAAGGTTATCGTGCTGCTGGATGAATATGATACGCCGATGCAGGAAGCGTTTGTCTGCGGGTACTGGGAAGAACTGGCGGCGCTTATCCGCAGCATGTTTCATTCAACCTTTAAAACGAATGATTATTTATACCGGGCGATTCTGACAGGCATTATGCGTGTGAGCAAAGAGTCCGTATTTTCGGATTTAAATAACCTGATGGTTGTAACGGCTCTTTCTCAGGAGTACAGCACCTGCTTTGGATTTACGCAGGACGAAGTATTCTGCGCCCTGGACCAGATGGGGATGCAGGAAGAAAAGGAACAGGTCCGGTTCTGGTACAATGGGTTTTGGTCTGGCAGCAGGAATGACATCTATAATCCATGGTCGGTTATGATGTTTCTGCGGACAAAGGAGTATGCGCCGTACTGGGCAGATTCCAGCTCCAATGCACTGGTATCGGAACTGATAAAAAAAGGAACCCCGCAGATGAAAATGCAGATGGAAGACCTGCTGGACGGCAGATGCCTGGAAGCGGTACTGGATGAACAGGCGGCATTCGAACAGCTGAACCGGAAAAAGGATGCCGTGTGGAGCCTGCTGGCTGCGTGCGGTTATCTGAAACCGGAAAACAGGCGGTTTGACCATGCAAAAGGAAAATTTGTTTACCAGCTGAAAATCACCAATTATGAAACGCAGATGATGTTTCGGGAAATGATAGAAGGGTGGTTTCCAGAAGACGAAACATCCTATGGGAATTTTAAAGAAGCCCTGCTGCTTGGTGATTTGGAATATATGAACCAGTATATGAATGAAGTATCTGCGGAAATGTTCAGCAGCTTTGATACCGGCCGCAGGCCGTCGGAAAAAACACATCCCGAAAGATTTTACCATGGGTTTGTGCTGGGGCTGATTGTAGACCTTGCCGGACGCTATCATATCCGTTCCAACAGGCAGAGCGGCCTTGGAAGGTATGATGTGATGATGGAACCGCTGCGGCCGGATGATGATGCGGTTATTATGGAATTTAAGGTGTTTTCCCCGCAAAAAGATAAAACAATGCAGCAGGCAGCGGAAAATGCACTGGCTCAGATAGAAAAAATGAAATATGACACAGAGCTTTTAGCAAGGGGAATTGAAAAGGAACGCATCCGCCATTACGGTTTTGTATTTGACGGACAGGAGGTTCTGATTTGCGGGTAGTGCCAGCTGTCAGGCCAAAAATGGGGGAAATGCTGTATGGCAGATTTTGTTATTTTACTGGAATGTTTTGGCATATGCCTGACAATCATTGCGATGCTTCTTTTGCTGAACGGGGATGGGGCCAGGGAGCAGAAAATGCTGATTATCACGCTGTGCGGTTCGCTGGTACAGAATGCAGGCTACCTGCTGGAACTGACTGCACCCGGGCTGGAAGCCGCCATGACGGCTGTAACCGTGGAAAACATAGGCTCTGTGTTTGTGCCAATCTGTTACTGCTGGTTTTTGCATACGTATTGTTACATTGCCCCGCCCAAAAAGCTGTTACGGGTGCTCAGTGTCATCAGCTTTTTTGCACTGCCAGCGGTGTTCTTTAACTGGAATGGGCTTTTTTACAGCGATGTGCAGTGGGTGGCGGATGCGGGCGGATTTTATCATGTCAGTATTGCCTATGGGCCGCTGTATGTATTTTTTCTGTTCTGCCGTGTAGTGATTCCGTATACACTGTGTATATATGTTCTGGTGCGTGCAATCCGGGAGCGCTCGGACCATCAGGTCAGCCGCCAGTACGGGATGATTCTGGGAATCTCCACATTTCCGGTTATCATGCTGCTTGCTTATGTGTTTAAGCTGGTGGACGTATTTGACTTTACGCCGGTTACGCTGACGATTTCCATATCCATGGTAGTCATTGTAGTCTGGAGCCGCCGGAATTATGATTTCCGCCACCTGGCAGCGGCAAAAGTCCTGGAAAGCATGGGCGACGGCGTGATTACTCTGGATGACCATGACCGGCTCGTCGGCTATAACCGGGCGGCGGCAGATATTTTTGCCAGTCTTCCCGCGCACCGGCTGGGAGAGAATATCCGCGTGGTCGAAGATTTCCGCGAGGAAATGCTCAATCAGGACATTCCCCAGAGCTTTTCCATTCACGAGCGGTATTATGAAAGCCACAGCAAGCCGATTGTAGATGAAAATGGCAGAAAGCAGGGCTGTGTTATCCTGATTCTGGATATGACCGATACCAGGGCTTATATCGACGAGATTAAGCGCGTGCGCCGCCAGGCAGAGAAGGCCAGCATCGCAAAGAGCGAATTTCTTGCAAATATGTCCCATGAGATTCGCACGCCGATGAATGCCATTATCGGCCTGAACGATATTATTATGGAAGAATGCGAAGATGAGGAGATTTATTCCCATGCCAGGGATGTGCAGTCTGCGGCCAGAAACCTGCTGACGATAATCAATGACATTTTAGATTTGTCCAAGGTAGAGGCGGGCAAAATGGAGCTGGTCTATGCGGATTATTATATCAGGGCAATGGCGGACGAGGTCATAGGCATGATGGATATGGCAGCTTCGCAGCGGGGGCTGATTCTGAAATACGAGTGTGACCAGTCGATTCCATGCCGCTATCAAGGGGATGACGGCAGAATCCGGCAGATTCTGATTAACATTCTCAACAACGCCATTAAATTTACGAAAAAGGGATATGTACGTGCATCGGTTACCGGAAAGCCGGGAAGGACTGCGGATGAGGAGCAGCTTATTTTCTGTGTGGAAGACACTGGCTGCGGCATCCGGGAAGAAGACCTTTCCAGGATTTTTGAGGATTTCCGCCAGGTGGATTCCAGGCGGAACCGGAGCGCAGAAGGCACCGGGCTGGGGCTTGCGATTGTAAAGCATCTGGTGGAATTAATGGAAGGCACCATTGAGGTGAAAAGCACTTACGGAAAAGGGACAACGGTTATGGTTTCGATTCCGCAGAAAATCGTGGATGAACGTCCCGTTTCACAGATGCCTGGCATTTCGCAGGATGAACGCAGAATGATACACAGCTTTACGGCTCCTGGCGTAAGGGTGCTGATTGTTGATGATAATGCAGTCAACCGCAAGGTGGCCAGAGGCTTCCTGAAAAACTATGCTTTTGACCTGGATGAGGCAGAAGGCGGGCCGCAGGCCATTGAGCTGGTACGTGCAAACCGCTATGATATTATTTTTATGGACCATATGATGCCCGGCATGGATGGCATTGAAGCGGCGCAGATTATCCGCAGGGACTGCGGCGAAAACGGAACAGCTCCGGTCATGGCTGCTTTGACGGCCAATGCCATGGAAGGCATGCGGGAGCATTTTCTGGAGTGCGGGTTTGACGATTTTATTTCCAAGCCCCTGGACAGGGCAGAGCTGAACCAGCTATTGCTGCGCTGGGTACCGGAAACTGGCAGGCAGATGAAGGAGCCGGAAGCAGAAACGACCCTGCTGGACCAGGAAGCGTTTCAGATTGACGGGATAGACATCAATGCCGCCATGCAGTATTATTCCGGCGGCGGGGAAGGCTTTGCCGACCTGCTGGAGGTTTACAGCATGGAAGGCAGGCGCAAGACGGCGCTTTTGCAGGAGCTTGTGGAAACCGACCTTTCACGCTACCAGATTGAAGTACACGGACTTAAGAGCGCATCTGCGAATATCGGAGCCACGAAAGTCTCGGAGATGGCCCGTGCACACGAAAATGCTGCTGCACGCAAAGACCGCGGATTTATCGATGCACAGTTTCAGGCGCTGATGGCGGAGTATGAAACCCTGCTTGCAAATATCGGCACATTTTTGGAGCAGCGCAGGCAGGAGCATGGCCAGGAGGAAAAGCTGCCCGGCCTTCCATTGCAGCAGCTGCGGGAACAGATGGCAGAAGCGCTCGAAGAATTAAAGCATTTCCGTTCCAAGGAGTGTGCGCAGCAGATAGATTCCCTGCTGCTTCATGAGCTGCCGCAGGACACAGGGGAGAGGCTTTTGCAGATACGGGAGCAGCTGCGGCTGTATGAGGATGATTATGCGGAAGAACTGTTAGGCCAGCTTCTGGATATGCTTGAAAAGGAGGATGAACGCAAATGAGCCAGATAAACATCAGGGGTTCGAAAAAATGCATTTTAGCAGTCGACGATACGGCAGTAATCCTGACGAGGATTTCGAATACCCTGGGAAACGATTATGATGTCATCACCGTAAATTCCGGGGTACGCGCCCTGAAATACCTGGAGATGGAAAAGCCGGACCTGATTCTTCTGGACATTCAGATGGACCCGATGGACGGCATTGAGACACTGCAGAAAATCCGGGCAATGAAAGGCCTGGCGGATATACCGGTTATTATGCTGACCGGCGTAGAGGAAAAGGAATCTGTCCTGGCAAGCGCCAGGCTTGGCATCTGTGATTACATATTAAAGCCGTTTTCTTCCGAGGAGCTGCTTAAACGGATTCGCAGGGCTTTGTAAAAATAAAACGAAGGGTGTTTCAGAGGGAGAATTCCGGGGCGTCAGCTCCGGTATTTTGTTTCCAATAAGAGCTTGAAGTTCGCGTCCGGTTATGGTATGATAGCGGTCAGAAATCAGGATAAATTCAGAAAGAAACCAGAAGGAAACAAGAAAAAAACCAGAAGGAAACAGGACAGAAAGTGAGACGGAACATGGAACAGAATACAGGAAAAACATCGGACAAAGCAATTATTACCGTAATCGGAAAAGATACCGTCGGGATTATTGCAAAAGTATGTACTTATTTATCAGAACACAATATCAATGTCCTTGACATTAACCAGACGATTGTCAAAGGATTTTTCAATATGATGATGATTGTGGAAATGAACGAATCAGAAGTGACATTTTCCAAATGCTCCGAAGACCTGGACGCAGTCGGGGCGCAGATTGGGGTCAGCATCAAGTGCCAGAAGGAAGAAATATTTGAAAAAATGCACAGGATTTAAAACTCACATGCAAGGAGAACTCCCATGATAAATATACGTGAAGTAGCAGAAACCAACAATATGATTGAGCACGAAAACCTGGATGTGCGCACGATTACGCTTGGCATCAGCCTGTTAGACTGCATCGATTCCGATTTGGAAGCGTTGAATGAAAAGATTTACAGCAAGATTACCTCGCTCGCAAGAGACCTTGTTTCCACCGGGCAGAAAATTGAAAACCATTACCGGATTCCGATTGTAAACAAGCGGATATCCGTTACACCGATTGCGCTGATTGGCGGGGCAGCCTGCAAGACGCCGGATGATTTTGTTACGATTGCACGGACGCTGGATAAGGCTGCCAAAAAAACAGGCGTCAATTTTATCGGCGGGTATTCGGCGCTTGTATCAAAGGGAATGACTGCCGCGGATGAAAACCTCATCCGTTCCATTCCAAAGGCACTCGCAGAGACGGATTTTGTATGCAGCTCGGTCAATGTCGGTTCGACCAAGACGGGCATTGATATGGATGCCGTGCGCCTGATGGGCGAGATTGTCAGGGAAACGGCACAGCGGACGAAGGATCGGGATTCGCTGGGCTGTGCAAAGCTGGTTGTTTTCTGTAATGCGCCGGATGACAATCCGTTTATGGCAGGAGCTTTCCACGGTGTGACAGAGAGCGATAAGATCATCAATGTGGGAGTCAGCGGCCCCGGTGTGGTGAAGAGGGCTCTGGAGAAA
>CAJTSV010000011.1:33801-60870 GCA_910579075.1 uncultured Eubacterium sp. | reverse complement strand
TGGATTTCCCGATCCCCGGATCGCCTCCCACCAGAGTGAGGGATCCCTGTACGATTCCGCCTCCCAGAACCCGGTCCAGCTCCGGGAAGCCGCTCGAATAGCGTTCTTCCTGCTTCATTTCAATATCAGGCAGCGCTACCGGCCTGGCAGCCTTCTGCTGCCCGTCCGGCCGGGCACTTTTCACCCGCAGGGCAGGTTCTTCCACAAAGGTGTTCCACTGCCTGCAGCCCGGGCACTGCCCGAGCCATTTGGATGATTCGTGCCCGCATTCCTGACAGAAAAAAATGGTCTTTGCTTTTGCCATATTTATTTTTTCACAATGCGCACGGCTGTCTGGCTGCCGGTGCCAAGCTCTGCGCAAAACGTCAGCTTTCCGCCGAGATTCGTCTTCATCGTTCCTGCATTTTCACCATTGATAAGCACTTCGTACTCTGCATTTTCATCCAGCCCGAGCGTAATTTCGGCATCTTCCGGGCCTTCCACCAGAAAAGACATTTCCTGGCCTGATGCCGCAAGGTTATTTACGGCAGTCCCCGGCACGGATTCATAGACAAACACCCCATTGCATTCCAGCTTTGTGATTTCGCGGAAGGTCTTGACCTTATACATATCCCCGCCATGTCCGAAATTATCTTTCTTGGTTTTGGAAGCAAGTGTATAATCCCCAAAACTAATGGTACCATCTGCTTCTGTACAAATCAGCCCGCTAACTACTCCCATTTCTTTATCCTCCAGTCAATTACAAGATAATATTTTACAGCAGCCCCTGCACCAGCCCAAAACCAGGCTGCAGAGCCCCTGCTATTTATGCTTCTATATTATACAATACTTCTGCATGGAATGTCACTCATTTTTCTCATTTTTACTGCTGCCTTTTTCCGGCTGCCCTGAGAAATGTATTTTTTTGTTTTTGGTTCCGATGGCTATCGTATCGCCCTTTTTCACAGCCCCGGATAAAATCTCCTCTGCAAGCCTGTCCTCAATCTCAACCTGTATCATGCGCCGCAGCGGCCTTGCCCCGAATTTCGGGTCGTAAGCCTTTTCCACAACATAGCTCTTAGCCGTATCGCGGATAACCAGATTGATATCCATCTGCGTGCGGCAGCGTTCCACCAGGTTTTTCGTCATCAGCACGACGATCTTTTTCATATCTTCCTTATTCAGCATGCGGAATACCAGCATCTCATCAATCCGGTTGATAAATTCCGGCTTGAATATGCGCTTTACTTCTTCCATCACGCCGCTTTTCATCCGGTCGTAGTCGTGTTTTTCATCCTCCACGGACGCAAAGCCCAGCTTTTTCGGCTCGACAATGGCCTGTGCCCCTGCATTGGACGTCATAATGATAATCGTATTTTTAAAATCTACCCGGCGTCCCTGGGCATCCGTAATCCGGCCGTCGTCTAACACCTGCAGCAGGATGTTGAACACATCCGGGTGGGCTTTTTCGATTTCATCAAATAAAATTACCGAATACGGGTGGCGGCGCACTTTTTCACTCAGCTGCCCGCCCTCGTCGTAGCCGACATATCCAGGCGGCGAACCAATCAGCTTGGAAACACTGTGCTTTTCCATATATTCCGACATATCGACACGGATAATGGCCTGCTCGTCCCCAAACATGGCTTCTGCAAGCGCCTTGGATATTTCCGTCTTGCCGACACCGGTCGGCCCTAAAAACAGAAACGAACCGATTGGCCTTCCCGGGTCTTTTAATCCTACCCGCCCGCGCCTGACAGCCCTTGCAACGGCACTTACGGCTTCTTCCTGGCCGATAACGCGTTTATGCAGGATTTTTTCCAGCTTCTGAAGACGTTCTGCTTCACCCTCGGTCAGCTTCTGAACCGGAATCTTTGTCCACCCGGACACGACATCTGCAATTTCGTTTTCCCCGACGGCAAGCTGTTTTTTCGCATTGTTTTTCTGGCAGCGCTTTAACAGCCTGTCATATTCCTTTTTATATCCGTCACGTTCTGCCTTGACCGCGCCTGCCTGTTCAAACTGCTGCTCCATCAGCGCCTGCTCCAGCTTTTCTGCCAGCTCATGCATCTGCTGCTCCAGCACAGACAGCTTTTCCGGCACCGGATAGCCCTTAAGGCGTACTCTGGACGCCGCCTCGTCAATCAGGTCGATTGCCTTGTCCGGCAGGAAACGGTCATTGATATAACGGTCCGAAAGCTTTGCCGCTGCTTCCAGTCCGCTGTCCGTAATTTCCACCTGATGATGCGCTTCGTATCTGCCGCGCAGCCCCTTTAAAATTTCAATCGTCTGCTCTACGGTCGGCTCCTCTACCATAACCGGCTGGAAGCGGCGCTCAAGCGCTGCATCTTTTTCAATATATTTACGGTATTCCTCTATCGTCGTAGCACCAATCAGCTGGATTTCGCCCCGCGCCATCGCCGGCTTTAAAATATTGGAAGCATCAATCGCGCCTTCCGCGCTCCCGGCACCGATTATCGTATGGATTTCATCGATAAATAAAATAATATTCCCGGCTGATGTCACTTCATGAATGACACGCTTGATGCGTTCCTCAAATTCACCGCGGTACTTAGACCCTGCGACCATGCCGGATAAATCCAGCGTCACCACGCGCCTGCCAGAAACCGTGTCCGGCACCATGCCGGTCACAATGCGCTGCGCAAGCCCTTCCACAATCGCGGTCTTGCCGACACCCGGTTCCCCAATCAGGCACGGGTTATTTTTGCCGCGCCTGCTCAGTATCTGTATTACGCGTTCAATCTCCTGTCCGCGCCCGATAACCGGGTCCAGCTCATCATCTGCGGCCATGCGCGTCAAATCCCTGGAATACTGGTCCAGCATGGCTGTCGCGCCATCCCTGCGGCGCGGCTTGCCATTTTGAAAATCTTCTTTGTAAAGATTCGTATCTTCGCCCATCGCTGCCAGAATGTCAATGTACATTTTCTGCATATTGACATTCATCGTATTCAAAAGCCGTGATGCGGCACAGTCCGCAGACTTGATAATCGCAAGCAGCAGGTGCTCCGTGCCGATATTCTCGCTGCGGAACCGCTCTGCCTCTGCTGCCGCCAGGTCTAAGAGCATATCCGTTTTCGGCGTATAGCCGTCCCGTTCCATGACTGCCACCGCAGAAGACGGTGCAATCAAATCCTGTATCAGCTGCAGCAGCTGTCCTTCTTCCACGCCGTTATCCGCCAGAATCTGTGCAGCGACACCCGTGCCTTCCTTAATCAGCCCCAGCAGGATATGTTCTGTCCCGATATAGCTGTGCTGAAGGCTCTTTGATATCCTCCCCGCAATGTCCAGCGCTTTCTTTGCTTTTGCGGTGTATGGTTTACGCATTTATTTTTCCTCCATATTTATAAATCATTGCAGCAGCTTTCTGCCATCCTTTTACAAATCATTCAGGTCCATGATTTCCATCTCGTCATCCATCGAACGGCGTTTCTTTTTCGCCGCCTTTGCTGCCTTCTGCTGCCTGCGTCCGGAATCTTCTTCCATATCCCAGTCATCCATCGGGTCATGGCCAGGCTCCGGCGTCCCTGTCTTTGGAACTTCCCTTGCAAACCGCATGGACTGGCGCATCCTCTCTGCCGCAAGCTGTACCGAATCCTGCGGGCCGGCAGGGTCGCTTTTACGCAGCAGGCTGACCGGGACGTCCTCGCGGACACCCGGTGACGGCATTTCCATCCCAGCTCCCTGCATGGCCGGGCGCTGTGCGGCCGCCCGGCGTTCATAGGACTGTTCCGGCCCATAGCCCGGCTCATTCGCCTGGCCGCCTGATTTTGGCCCATAAGCCTTCTCCTGCACCTGGCCGCCTGGCTTTGACGCAAAGCCTGGTGCCTGGGCACGCGCTGCCTGCTCCCTGCCAAAGGACGGCTGGCCGCCTGGCTGCTGCATATATGCACCCTGTCCGCCGCGCTGCTGTTCCTGTGCACGCCGTTCTTTCAGCTGCTTTTCATACGCCTTCTGTTCATATTCAAGCTGTTCTTTTAATTTCTGTTCATACAGGCTCTGGTCATTCAGCTGCTGCCCATAGGCTTTCGTTTCCTGCGCCTTTGGCTTTGGCCCGCCTGACGGCTGGCTGTATGCTTTCTGCTCACGCAGCTTCTGTTCATAGGCATTCTGTTCCATTTGCGGCTGTCCATAGCCTGGCTTTTGTGCAAATGCCTTTGGCTCCCCCTGCTTTGGCCCTGGCCCGCCTGACGGCTTCCCGTAAGGCTTTGCGCCCTGTTCCTGTTCACGGGCCGCCTGTGCACGTACCATTTCCGGCGTGGCTATCCCGCCGTGGAATCCGCCTTCCGGTTCCGGCTCCCTTGTAATATGCTTGGTAATTTTCTTTGCCCGCTTTCCGGCACTTCCTTCAAAATCCCTGCCAGCGGCCAGAGAGCTTTTGGAAACTGCCCCCGTTTTTTTCTTCGAATTTTTTGCCCGCTTTCTGGCACGGGCCTCCCGTTCGTCTTCCTCGTCCTCATCATCCCCGTCATCCTGGCTGCGCAGAAGGACTGCCGTAAAAATAATAATCAGGACAAGAATGACAATGACAAAAATGCTGACCAGCTTTACGCGGTTTTCTTTCAGCTCGGTATATTTTTCGTTCAGGGAGTTATATTTGGTCAGGGACACGGTACGCTCCACTTCTTCTTCCCCGTCTTCTTCTTCCTGCGGCTGTGTGGCAAAAACATTTGCATACCTCATATAAGTGCCCTGGGAATTGTCATACAGATACCAGCCGTGCGTGCCGTCGGAATTGACGCCATAAATCAGGTAATAATCCGCTGCTTCATCCAGAGACGCATTCTGGTAAGCTGCCGCCTCCTTTCCGGAAGGAAGCGTCAGTGTTGTCTCGGTAAATCCTGCCGGGACTTCTTCCCTCGCGCTGCTGATAAATACGACAAAATTATCCCCAATGCCGGCATATTTAAAACGCTCTGCCGCATTTTGCTTTTCATCATAATAATAAAATCCCGTCGAGCCTTTACCGTCTGTATTTTCCATATAAACAAGATGTATGCTGCCGGAAGCGCAGTAAAGCGTGTTGTAGCTGCTGCTTCCTATCTGAAGGGAGCCTTCCCCGAATGCAGACGGAATATCCTGCGTCGTAGTGCCATACGTGAAATTGCTTGACAGCTTGTACGCTGCGCCATTGAGGGTAACCGTTCCGTCATCCGCTACTTTTCCAATCAGCGCAGACGCCTTGGACTTTTTGGCCTTCTTCTTTTTTGCAGTTTTCGTTCCGGTGTCTTTTGCCTGTGTATCTTTTGTTTCTGCGTCTTTTAATTCTGTATCCTTCGTTTCGGTGTCCTGCGTGCTGCCTGCGGTTCCATCTCCCGGCTGCATGCCTGCAGCACCCTGGGCGTCTCCGTCCGCAGCTCCGGTTTCCGGCTGCGTGCCTGCATCTGCACTCCCGACCGTCAGGGTAATGGTATAAGTCGTCGAAGAATTATCCTGTGCGGAGCAGACTACTTTAATCGTATTGATACCGGGGCGCAGCCCGTCCCTGCCATCCACCGACGCAATCACGCTCGTAGAAGCACGCGGCACAGCCTGTACGCTGACGCTGGTGACATCTGCTTCAACCACAGACGTATATTCAAAGATATCCGGCGAAAAAGCCGGAGACAATACACCTGGAGCAATATCAAATGCAGACAGCCTGCTGTCATGGGCGCTGGAATTTGGTGCAGCATGTACCGTCTGAGGAGCATGCGCGCCATGTACCGGCGACAGTAAAAGCAGTCCGGCCAGTGCTGCAAGTAATAGTTGTTTGCTTTTGTTTTTCCTCATAACTATGATTCCCTTCTTTTCCTCTGTCTCATATCTGGAAATATTTTAACATCTATGGTATATTTTTGCAACGTGGGATTCAGGTATTTGAGCATCCCCTGAAAGAACCCGCAGAAACAGCAAACCTGCTGCGCAGCAGCTGCGGCAGCTGGGAAAACGCATGCAGCCTCGGCACAGGCTCGCGGACGGTTCCAAATCCGTATGCTGCATGGATAAACTCTGCGCCGCCCTGGACCGCTGCATCGTAATCGGCCTGGATATCCCCGACGTAAATGCCCCGGGTAATGCCGTTGCGCTCCATCAGCAGCGCGATATTTTCCCCCTTCGGCCTGCCATTTGTCCCAAAACAGATATGGTCTTCAAAATACTGCCCGATTTGATAATACGACAAAAATGCTTCAATATAGCCGGTCTGGCAGTTACTGGCGATATAAAGCGGATAATCCGCAGACAGCTGGCGGATTGTCTCTATCAGGCCTGGATAAAGCTCTGCCCCGTGCTCTGCCAGGTATTCATTTTCCACCCTGCAGCTTTCTTCCATGACTGGCAGCAGCTCTGAGAGCTCATGCTCCGGAAAAATCGCTTTTGCAAGCTCATCCATCGGCATCCCCATCGTGCGGTACATATCCTCCTGCGTCACGGCCTGTCCAAGCCTTGGAACCGTTACCGTGCTCCACGCATCCGCCACCTGGCGCGAGCTGTCCCATAAAGTCCCGTCCATATCGAATATAATTCCTGTTTTTCCTGCTTTTTCTGTGTTCATTGTTTTTCATCTCCCGCTATGATTTTTTTGCAGGGGGCTGGTAATCCTTTTCCTGCATTTTCCAAAAAAATATATTTTTATACTCCACAAACCGAAGCTTATCGTGTATAATAAAAGCTGCTGTATGGCCGGCGCAGAAACAGGGCCATTGATTTATTGTACCACAATCATTTCAGATTTAGAATAGGAGATATTAAGAATGAGCCAGCAAAAAGTAGACAAATATAAAAAAGAGAAATATAACCGGAAAAAACAGCTCCAGAAAGAAAAACGGGAACGGATTCTTTACCGGATTGCCGGAACGGCCCTTGCTGCTGCCATCGTCGGGTGGATTGGGTTTTCCGTTTACGCACGGGTTCAGGAAAACAAACCGGTGACTTATACCGAGGTAAATATGGATGCCGTAAACGAATACATGGACACCCTGAATTAACCATCACAAAAATCCTTCGCGGGTGAATCGCCTGGCAGATGTATCAGGCAGATAAAAGAACCCCTTCCTGCAGGCATGCCTGGAAAAAGTCCTTTTATCTGCCGCCCTGCCTGCCGCAGGCGAAAAGCCGGCGCTGCGCCTTACGGCTGTTCATTCTGCGCTTCCGCCCGCGACAGCGCATCTTTAATTGCATTCAGCAATACCACGGATGTATACTGGTTTGCTTCATCATATGTGATATTTTCCACAGACTGCTTTTCATAAACCTGCTGGCTGATATTGTCCAGTGCCGGCTGCATCAGCGGGTACATGGCTGCTGCCGTTTCATCCAGGTTATCCAGGGAAATGGCATTGATGCGGTTCTCATCTACCACTACTTTTAAATCCATTGCCTGATTATTCAGTACAATCGATGAAGTATAGACCCCGGATGCATACTTCATCGTTTCCTGGGCACCGCCGCCTTTTTTTCCAGAACGAAACATAAATACCAGCAGCAGGATGAGCAGGACCGCAAGCAGTGCGAAAATTACGGTGTAAATAACCTCTCTCATATGTAATACAACAATTCTTGTCTTTGCACTCATGGGATGCTTCTCCGTTTTCTGCTTATTTTATCTTATGCTGCACGCAGCAGATTATGACAGTATAAATAAAACAGATGTTATTGTTCACTCCATGACCAGTAACAAATAGTAACCATTTCCTTTTATTTTTCACAAATTTCAGTTGTATTACCCGTCACTTTTTATTATAATAATAGGAGAAAACACATGGGAAAAGAAAAAAAGAAATTCAAAATCCACCTTACAGGCTGGTGGAAACGGCTGTTTATAAGCCGCACGTTCAAGGACGATTTATTCCGCCGCGTCTTCCGGGAGAAAAAGGCGCTGCTGGAGCTTTACAATGCGCTCAATCACACGCATTATGACAACCCGGACGAGCTTGAAGTCACCACGATTGAGAGTGTTATTTACCTGTCGATGAAAAATAACCTCTCGTTTATCATCGGTTCTTCCATGAACCTGTACGAACACCAGTCCACGGTCTGCCCGAATATGCCCGTGCGCGGCCTGTCTTATTTTGCAAGGCTCTATGAATCTTATATCAGCCGCAGCAAGCTGAGTATTTACGGCACCACACTGCTAAAGCTGCCCCGGCCGCAGTATATTGTATTTTACAATGGCAGCAGGAATCAGCCGGATATACAGGAGCTGCGCCTTTCCGATGCATTCGGCCCGCCGGATAAAGACAGCAGCTTTCAGGAACCTGCACTGGAATGCCGTGTTCAGGTGCTCAATATCAATCCCGGGCACAATACCAGTCTCGTGCAAGGCTGCCGCAGGCTCTGGGAATATACCAGCTTTGTGGATGAAGTAAACCGCCATCTGGCTGACGGGTACAAGCTTAACGATGCACTGGAAACCGCCATCGATGCCTGCATCCAGAAAGATATCTTAAAAGACATTTTAATCCAGAGCAGAAGTGAGGTGCTGCATATGCTGCTGACTGAATACAATGAAAAAGAACATCTCAAGTTTACTTTTGAGGATGGCCGCAGGGAAGGAATCCAACAAACGCAAGCTGAACTGGAACGCATTCTGCTGCTTAACAGACTGCTTTTAGCCGATAACCGGACTGAAGATTTAAAACGCATGTCAGAAGATTCTGATTTCCGGAATAAGCTGCTGGATGAATACTGCCTGTAATTGTACGCTGCAGCTTTCACGATAGCACATATTTACGAAACCATTTCTATTTTTAAAACAATGCGCTGCTAATAAACTACATTGAAACAGCATATTTGATTACTATATTCAAAGGAAGCAAAATCTTCTATTTAAAATACTCTTTGCGTTCTTTCATATTCTGTTACACTTATACTTTATTTATTCTTTATCCTTTACATCCATATTATCAAGTGCATATTGCAATGCCATGCAAATTAATTCATTTCTTGAACGGTTTGTTTTAAGTGACAAATTATTATATGCTTCTTGTAAGGATTTATCGATTCTTATCGTCATTGTTACTGTTTTATCTTCTTTTGGCGTTATAATCAGCTTTTCCATATAATAATGCTCCCCACTTTTTAAGTACATTATATCTCGCATAATCAACATAATCTATATCACATAATAAGTTGAAATTTTACTTCAATTATGCATTGACTTTTGATATAATATTACTAACAATAGCAAAATAATAATATATACTTAAAGTTTGCCAAAGACAGCCGGATAAAAGAACTTTTTCCTTTCAGATGTGACTTTGAAGAAATGCTAGAAGTTCTTTGCTTTCTGCTCACTACTCAGGATTTGGGAACAGGGATGTTCCCAAAAGGAGCCTGCCAGCCATGGATGGCGTATCAGGCTCCGGTACGTCCGGCTGCAATAACCCAGGCGCAGAAAGCTTAGAACTTCTTGCTTTTCGAAATTGGAACATCTGAAAGGAAAAAGTTCTTTTATCCAGCGTCCTGGCAGCTATTAACATACATATTTAAACAAAAGGAGAATACAGAATGACGGTTATCATAGAAAAAGAAGAATACGACATCATGCTTCTTGCATCCAGATACAAAGAAGCCTTCAGCGTACCGGGTATGAGGATGCCTGGATTACCGACCCGCTTTCCGTTGAAATGATTCAGGATATAGACAAATCAGCCGTCATAGGGCCTCATTTAATTGAAAGCCCTGTCTTAGGCCCCATTTCCCCAAAAGAAATCTCCGGCGGCGTAAAGACGCTGATGCTTATGGCTTTCGACGAATCGGGAAAAATATTCAATGCATCTTTGTGCGGGGATAACTGCGCAAAATGGATTGTGAAAATCGCAGCCCGCAAAGACCTGACCATCTGCCTGCATCATGTCCTGGATTTCAGTTCCGCAGGTCCTTTTGATGCACTGATGCTCAATACCGGAAAAACCGTGCATAATTACCCGCAATACTTAGACGAAGCACTGCGCATCGAAGAAAGGTAAACATAAAGGAGTACCTGCCTTATGAAAGGAAGCTACCATATTATCGTACAGAACAAGCGGATTCGTTATGAATTTGATATCCGCAGAAACATTACTATTATCCGCGGCGACAGTGCAACCGGAAAAACTACCTTATTTGATATGATAACACTCGCAGCAAAAAACGGGGACAGCTCCGGCGTTATGATACAATGTGAAAAACAGTGCTGCACACTGGACGGGCCAGACTGGAAGCTGGTACTGCCTGCACTTCATGACTGCATTATATTTTTTGACGAAAGCAGCCATTTTTTAAAAACCACAGAATTCGCAGGCATGGCAAAGCAGTCTGATAATTACTTTGTCATCATTACCAGAGAAAACCTTCCAAACCTCCCCTATTCCATTTCTGAAATATACGGAATACACAGTTCTGGAAAATACCATTCCATGCAGCAGACTTGCAACGAATTTTATCAGATATACAGTACACAAAATATAATCAAAAACAGAAAGCCCGATAAAATTATTACAGAAGATTCCAATTCCGGTTATAAATTTTTCAATCGCATCTGCTATGAAACCGGAATCCCATGTGAACATGCCGGCGGAAAATCCAGGCTTATCCACTCCATGCAGGCACAATCTGTACGAAACCTGCTCGTAATCGCTGATGGTGCCTGTATTGGCCCCGAAATGAATGAATTATATCAGTACATGAATACGCATCCTGATACCTGGTGTTATCTCCCGGAATCCTTTGAATGGCTGATTCTGAAATCGGGCCTGATAGGCGGAAATACCATTCAGGAAATTCTGGAACATCCGCAGGATTATATTGAAAGCCAAAAATATTTTAACTGGGAACGTTTTTTTACGGATATTCTTGTCCAGTATGCACAGGACACGCCCCTGCGTTACAGCAAGCATAAGCTGAATGAAGCATATCTCCATAAAAAGGCAAAAAATGCCATTCTGAATGTAATAGCAGGAATTCTGTTTTCGTAATATCAAATACCGGCCAGCGGAAAAATCCAGCCAGCCGGTACGCGGTATTTCTTATTTGTAGTTCACAATCTTTCCAAAATCAGCTTTCAGGCTTGCGCCGCCTACAAGGCCGCCGTCGATATCCGGCTTGCCGAATATTTCAGCTGCATTAGCTGCATTGACAGAGCCGCCGTACTGAATGCGGACTGCATCTGCGGTTGCCTGGTCATACATTTCTGCGATGCATGCACGGATAGCGCCGCATACTTCCTGTGCCTGGTCTGAAGTAGCCGTTTTTCCGGTACCGATTGCCCAGATTGGTTCATATGCAATGACAAGGGATGCTGCCTGCTCTGCCGGAACATCCTTTAAGTCAGATTTAATCTGCATGCGGATCCAGTCCAGCGTAATGCCCATTTCCCTCTGTTCCAGCGACTCGCCGCAGCAAAGGATTGGTGTCAGGTTATGTTCGAATGCTTTTTTTACTTTTTTGTTTAACATTTCATCGCATTCTTTGAAGTAATCACGTCTTTCGGAATGGCCGATAATCACGTATTTTACTCCTGCATCCACTAACATTTCAGCAGAAATCTCGCCTGTGTAAGCGCCCTTTTCTTCGTAATACATGTTCTCAGCGCCGACAGCCACATTTGTGCCTTTCACTGCTTCTGCAACCGGCACGATATCAATTGCCGGCACACAGTATACAACTTCTACATCATCGCTTGCTACAAGCGGCTTTAATTCTTCTACTAATTTTACAGCCTGGCTTGGAGTCATGTTCATTTTCCAGTTGCCGGCTACGATTTTCTTTCTTGCCATGATAACCTTCCTCTCAGGATTTTATATTTGCTGCCATTGGGCTTATTTATCGTTTGCTGCTGCTACGCCTGGCAGTTCTTTTCCTTCCAGGAATTCCAGGGAAGCGCCGCCGCCTGTAGAGATATGGGACATCTTTTCGCCAAAGCCTAACGTATTAACAGCTGCTGCGGAATCACCGCCGCCGATAATCGTTGTTGCGTCTGTTTCTGCAAGCGCTTTTGCTACTGCAATCGTGCCTTCTGCAAGTGTCGGATTTTCAAATACGCCCATCGGCCCGTTCCATACAACTGTCTTAGCAGATTTTACAGCATCTGCAAATAAAGCCTGAGTCTTTGGCCCGATATCACATCCCTGCCTGTCAGCCGGCATTGCATTAGAATCACAAATTTCCGTCTCAACCGGAGCATCAATCGGGTTCGGGAATTCTTTGATTGTAACAGCATCCACCGGAAGCAGCAATTTCTTGCCAAGCTTTTCTGCCTTTGCAATCATTTCCTTGCAGTAATCCACTTTGGAATCATCCACCAGGGAAGTACCGATTTCATTGCCCTGTGCTTTTAAGAATGTATAAGCCATGCCGCCGCCGATAATCAGCGTGTCGCATTTTTCCAGAAGGTTATCAATAACGTTCAGCTTGTCTGCTACTTTTGCACCGCCAAGAATTGCTACGAACGGGCGTACCGGATTTTCAACTGCATTTCCAAGGAAATCGATTTCTTTCTGCATTAAGTAGCCGACTACTGCTGTGTCCACAAGCTGTGCCACGCCTACGTTTGAGCAGTGTGCGCGGTGAGCCGTGCCAAATGCGTCGTTTACAAATACGTCGCATAAAGAAGCAAGGTCTTTGCTGAATTCCTCGCCATTTTTTGTTTCTTCTTTACGGTAACGGGTATTTTCCAGTAAGATAACATCTCCGTCTTTCATAGCTTCCACAGCAGCTTTTGCATTTGCGCCGACTACTTCATTGTCTGCTGCAAATTTTACTTCCTGTCCTAACAGCTCGGAAAGTCTTTTTGCAACCGGAGCAAGGGATAATTCCGGCTTCGGCTCACCCTTCGGCTTGCCAAGATGGGAACACAGAATCACTTTTCCGCCGTCAGCAATCAGCTTTTTAATGGTAGGAAGTGCTGCCACAAGACGGTTTTCATCTGTAATTTTTCCTTCTTTTAACGGAACATTAAAATCGCACCTGCAAAGAACCTTCTTTCCAGCTACGTTGATGTCATCTACGGACTTTTTATTTAAACCCATTTGTCTATTCCTCCAGATTTGAATTTATTTACGGACTTTCTATTGCCACGAATAATAAGGGGCCCGGTCCTCTGCGGCCGGACCCCTTTGTGAGTCTTTCCTATCAGTTTTATTATGCTAACTCTGAGAAATACTTAATGGTGCGTACCATCTGGGATGTATAAGAATTCTCATTGTCATACCAGGAAACTACCTGTACTTCATACTGGTCATCGGAAACCTTGCTTACCATTGTCTGGGTAGCATCGAACAGGGAACCATATTTCATGCCTACGATATCAGAAGATACGATTTCATCCTCGTTGTAACCGAATGACTCATTTGCTGCTGCTTTCATTGCTGCATTGATGCCATCTACCGTAACGTCAGCCTTGTTAACAACTGCTGTTAAGATTGTTGTGGAACCTGTCGGTGTCGGAACACGCTGTGCAGAACCAATCAGTTTGCCGTTTAATTCCGGAATAACCAGGCCGATTGCTTTTGCAGCGCCTGTAGAGTTTGGAACGATATTTACTGCTGCTGCACGGGAACGTCTTAAATCGCCTTTTCTCTGCGGGCCGTCAAGTGTCATCTGGTCGCCTGTATAAGCATGGATGGTTACCATGATACCAGACTGTACCGGTGCATACTTGTTCAGTGCATCAGCCATTGGTGCCAGGCAGTTTGTTGTACAGGAAGCTGCTGAGATAATTGTATCAGAAGCCTTTAATGTCTCATGGTTCGTATTGAAAACGATTGTAGGAAGGTCATTGCCTGCTGGTGCAGAAATAACTACTTTGCGTGCGCCGGCATCGATATGAGCCTGTGCTTTTGCCTTGCTTGTATAGAACCCTGAGCACTCTAATACAACGTCAACCTTTAAGTCACCCCATGGGCAGTTCTTTGCATCCGGAAATGCGTAAATCTTGATTTCTTTGCCGTCAACTGTGATGGAATCTTCACCAGCAGATACTTTGTCAGCCAGTTCATATTTGCCCTGTGAAGAATCATACTTTAACAGATGTGCTAACATTTTCGGGCTTGTCAGGTCATTGATTGCTACAACTTCATACCCTTCTGCTCCGAACATCTGCCTGAATGCCAGACGGCCGATACGGCCAAAACCATTGATTGCTACTCTTACTGCCATGTTTCATTACCTCCTAAACATATTTTGAAATATTTTATCTCTTTGGATAATATACCCAAGCTATTACCTATTTTAACCAATCTTTTGTAAAATTTCAAGTAGCATTGTGAAGATTGTTAAAATTTTTTTTGTAAACTGGTAACAGTCAGACAGGCTGGCCTGTGACAAACAAAATTCATGGAAATTGTTTTGCAACGGATTAATTGTTCCTGCACTTGCAAAGCGTGCAGATTCTGCATATAATAACGGTACAGGCTGGCATTATCAAAGAAAGGAGTTTTTTCATATGGCTGATACAGAAACTATAACGTTAAACATAAACGCAGAATTAAAAGAACAGGCTGCTGCTCTTTTTCAATCCCTTGGCATGGATTTGAGCACAGCAACCGGAATTTTTTACCGGCAGGCTTTGCGTTACCAGGGACTGCCCTTTGAGGTCCGTCTTGACAATCCAAACGAAATAACCCGTGCTGCAATGGAAGCGGCAGAAAAAGATGAAGACATGTACGGCCCGTTTGACAGCGCTGCTGCATGCATGGAGGCTCTCAATGCTTAAACCGGAATTTACAGGGCAGTTTAAGCGGGATTATAAGCAGGCAGTAAAAAGGGGCTGCAATCCCAAAAAACTGGAAACGGTCATCTCTCTTTTGTGCAATGAAAAGCCTTTGCCAGAATCATGACGGAACCATGGCCTTTCGGATTTAAAAAACTATAAAAATATGCGCGAATGCCATATAGAACCAGACTGGCTGCTGACATACAAGGCTGAATATAAAACCCTGATTTTAAAATTGATTCGGACAGGCACACACAGTGATTTGTTTTAATGCTGCGTTTTGAAATGAAGGTCATAAATGAAAGAAAGGAGTTTTCTTATGTACTGGGACACACATATGCACTGCCATTTTTCCGGTGATTGTGAAAGCACGCCGCAGTCTATGGTGCAGGCCGCTATTTCCAAAGGACTTGCCGGAATCTGCTTTACCGACCATATGGATTATGATTATCCGCAAAACCCGCAAGACCCGGTTGTTTTTGAATTTGACCCCTGTGAATATGACCGCGCCATGCGCTCCCTGCAGCAGGACTATAAAGGGCGCCTGCACATCCTGCACGGGATTGAGCTCGGCCTGCAGCCGCACCTGGCTGCGAAGCATGCACAGCTTTTGCAGGAGCACCCTTATGATTTTGTCATTGCATCCTCCCATGTCGTGCATGGGAAAGACCCTTATTATGCTGATTTTTACCAGGGAAGAACCACGGATGAAGCTTATCTGGAATACTTTACATCGATTCTGGAAAATATCCGTGCTTTTGAAGATTTTGATGTATACGGGCACCTTGACTATATCGTGCGCTATGGGCCGCAGCAGAACCGGGATTATTCTTATGAAAAATTCCGGGATATTATCGACGAGATTTTAAAACAGCTCGTTTCCCTTGGAAAAGGAATCGAGCTGAATACGGCCGGGTTCAAATACGGGCTCGGGCATCCGAACCCATGTGAAGATATTTTAAAACGCTACCGCAAGCTGGGCGGCGAAATACTGACCATCGGTGCCGATGCACCAGCCGCAGCATGCAGGCTATGCTTTTGACAAACTGGCAGGGCTGCTTTCTGCCTGCGGATTTTCTTATTATACCGTATTTGAAAACCGCAGGGCGCGGTTTCTGCCCGTCAGCTGAATGATCTGTTCGTTTCCAAAGGCTGGCATTGCAGACAGATACACAGGCCAGCCTTGAAAATCAAATCCTGCATTCCAGCCTCCGCAAATTCCTGCCTGTGTCACGCATCCATATCTGCCAGCAGCTTCTCCACCGATGCCAGCTTCACGCAGAGCGTAAACAGCTTTGCCGCTTCTTTCATTTCTTCCGGCGTCGGGAACGACGGGGCGATGCGGATATTGGAATCCTGCGGGTCTTTTCCGTAAGGGTAGGTCGCCCCTGCTTCGGTTAAGACCATGCCAAGCTGTCCGCATTTTTCTACAATCGCTTTTGCACATCCAGGCATCGATTCAAATGAGATAAAATACCCGCCCCTTGGATTTGTCCAGGTGCCGATGCCAAGCCCGCCGAGCTCGGATTCCAGGGTATTTAATACCGCTTCAAATTTCGGGCGCAGAAGTGCTGCATGTTTTCCCATATGGGCTTTCAGGCTGTCCATATCCCTTAAAAACCGCACATGGCGCAGCTGGTTGATTTTATCGTGGCCGATAATCTGCGTTGTCATAAATTTCTTAATGTAATCCATGTTTGCCAGGGATGTTGCAATGGCGGACACGCCAGAGCCCGGAAAGCTGACCTTGGAAGTCGAGCCAAATACATATACCATATCCGGATTGCCGGCTTTTTCACATTCTTCCAGGATATTTAAAATCTCGTCCTGCTTATCGTCGTAAAGATGGTGGATGCAGTATGCATTATCCCAGAAAATACGGAAATCCTCTGCCTTTGGCTTTAAATTGGCAAAGCGCCGGACGGTTTCATCGGAATAAGTAATTCCTGTCGGATTGGAATATTTCGGCACGCACCAGATGCCCTTGACCGCTTCGTCATGATTGACATACTGCTCTACCATATCCATGTCCGGCCCGTCTTCCCCGAGCGGGATATTAATCATTTCGATGTCAAACAGCTCTGTTATTTTAAAATGCCTGTCATATCCCGGAACCGGGCATAAAAATTTCACTTTATCCAGCCTGCACCATGGTGTGGAACCGTTCACGCCCTTGACCATGGAACGCACAACGGTATCATACATAATATTCAGGCTGGAATTGCCGCATATAATGACATTGTCTTTTTTTACATCCAGCACGGCTGCCATCATCCGCCTGCATTCCCCGATGCCGTCCCAGTCGCCGTAATTTCTCGTATCATTTCCCAGTAAGGTGTTCATGTCCGAATCGCCGTTGATAACATCCATCATCGGCATGGATATCGCCAGCTGGGAAGCCCCTGGCTTGCCCCGCGCCATATTAAAAGAATGCCCCTTTGCTTCTTCTGTGCAAAACTGTTCTTCCAGGCTGGCTTTTAATGATAAGAGCTCATCCCTGCTGCATTCCATATATGTTTTCATGTACTCGTCTCCTTCATTTTTGTTTTCATTTCCAATTATTTACCGGTCCGGCTGCGGCATTATCCTTTGATTTTTCCCCGGATGCGCTGCAGTGCATTGTCCACTGCCTTGGGTGTTTTCCCAAGCTGCCCTGCAATCTGGCGGTAATTCATGCCTTCCAGATACAGGGAAAGCACCTGGCGCTCCATGCGGCTTAACCGCTCGTTTGCCTGGCGCAGCAGCTGGCGGACATTTTCCTGGCTGATAAACAGCGTTTCCGGGTCGAGTGTCTGGAACTGCTTTTCTGCTTCCAGATACAGAACGTCCTGTTCTTCCCCGCCCGCATCCAGCGGCACATACGTGTTTAACGGCGTATGCTTTTTGCGCCTGGAAGCTTCCACTGCCGTATACATCTGACGCATAATGCAAAGCTCGGCAAAATGGTAAAACGACGTTTCTTTTCCCGGGCAGAAATCCTGCACTGCTTTAAACAGGCCAATCATCCCTTCCTGAATCAGATCCTCGGTTTCCCCGCCAATCAGGTAAAGCGCATTTGCCCGCTTGCGGACCAGATTTTTATATTTTTCCATCAGATAGTCCATAACCCCGGCCTGCCCGTCCCGGAGACGGCCTATCAGCTGTTCATCTGATACATCCTTGTATTTATCCCGTTCCATGAGTTTCAAGACATTCTCTGCCTTACGATTTCATATGCAAGTACCGCAGCTGCGGCAGACGCATTTAAGGAACCAATTTCTCCTTTCATCGGAACCGCTGCTGTATAGTCACAGTTTTCTTTGACAAGCCTGCTGACGCCGCCGCCCTCGCTGCCAATCACAAGCCCGATTGGCCCGGTCAGGTTCTGTTTATACATCAGCTCCCCTTCCATGTCCGCACAGGCAAACCAGATGCCCTGCTTTTTCAGCTCCTTAATGGTCTGGCTCAGGTTTGTCACCTTTGCTACCGGCGTATAATTCACCGCACCTGCAGAAGCCTTTGCCACCGTGCCGGTCAGGCCCGCTGCACGGCGTTTTGGAATAATAATGCCATGTACGCCCGCCAGGTTTGCCGTCCGGATAATGGCGCCCAGATTATGCGGGTCTTCGATACTGTCCAGCAGAATCAGAAACGGCGGCTCGCCTTTTTCCTGTGCCCTGGCCAGAATGTCTTCGACGGATGCATATTCATATGCCGCTGTTACGGCAATGACTCCCTGGTGTTTTTTCGTTTCGGACAGCTGGTTCAGCCGCTCTTTATTTTCAAAATAGATAACCGTGTCCTGCTTTTTTGCTTCCCTTAAAATCGTCTGCACCGGCCCGTCCTTGCAGCCGTCCAGCACATACAGCTTGTCAATGGTCTTTCCGGAACGGAATGCTTCCAAAACCGCATTCCTTCCCTCGATTTTTGGCAGCGCTGCATCTTCTTCCTGAACCAAATCCGGTTCTTCTGCCTGCACAGCTGCTTTTTTTTCGGATTCCGGTGCATGGACAGGCGCAGCTTCTGCATAAGACGGCTCCCTGCGGCCCGGCCAGACAGCACCTGCTTTTTTCTTCCTTACAGGGAAATCTTCCCTTTCATCCGCCCCGGAGCCGGCATTTTGATATCCGGACGCTTCTTTTTTCCTGTGAAATGCCGAAACGCCGTCCCGGCCGCCTTCTTTTTTCCTTCGGTATGCCGGGCTTTCATCCCATTCTTCCATCCCGGATGCTTCTTTTTTCTTATGGAACGCAGTAATGCCATCCCAGCCCTGCGGCCCGGATTTTTCTTTTTTCCTGCGGTATGCCGGGCTTTCCCCGCGTTCTTCCATGCGGGATGAATCCCTGCGCCTTTTTGGCGCATCAAAATCATAACTGCCCTCGTCCCTGTCTTCTGCCAGGGACTCTGTCCGGCTTCTTCTGTCCGGCCTGGCCGTATTGCTGTCTTTTCTCCGCATGGAATTCATGCGGTATTTTATTTTTCCTATCATAAGCTCTCCTGTTCTTTCTGGTAAGGCTTTTGCTGCACATCTGCTTTATGCATGTTCCTGACCGGGTGTTTCATACAGATTGCGGGTCTGTGTCCCTTCATGCTCCTTTGGGACATACTGTGCGACGGCAGCCTGAACAAGCTCTGACAGCCGTTCCATGTCCCCCTGCAGGTACAGGTAACCCATCAGCGCTTCAAATCCGGTCGCGCGGCGGTAATCGCCTACGGACGCATTTTTCGCCACCGAAAACGATTTTGCATTGCGTCCCCGCCTGTATATATCCGCTTCCTGTTCCGTCAGAAGCGGCAGCAGCGTTTTCATCATCTCAGACTGTGCCTGCGCCTTTACCAGGCGGCTTGTATCCCTGTGCAGCTTATTCACCTGCCGGCTGCCCTGTCGTACCGTCACGGTACGGATGACAAGCTCATAAATGCCGTCCCCGATATAAGCAAGCGCCAGCGGCGAAAAAGAACGGATGTCTTTTTCTTCCAGCGCAAACTGCTGCCTGATAAATGCATCCAGGTCATATGGTTTTGCTTCACGCACGTTTCCAGGCCACTCCCTCTCTCGTATCTTTTAACACAATTCCCTTTGCGGCAAGCTCGTCGCGAATCTGGTCTGCCCTTGCAAAATCCTTCTGTTTCCTTGCTTCCTGGCGTTCCTGAATCAGCTGCTCAATGAAAGAATCGAGCATTTCTTCTTCTTTTTCTGTTACAATGCCCAGCACGCCGCACAAAAGCGCCAGCCTGTCATGCAGCTTTTGCAGAAACTGGCTGGAATTATCCGCCGAAGCATTGGTATTGATAAATTTTACCAGTTCAAAGACAGCCGAAACCGCATCTGCCGTATTGCAGTCATCCTCCATGGCAGACTCAAATTTCTTCTGATATGCTTCGGATGCCTGATACAGCTTTTGTTCTTCGTCCGTCATTTCCCCTGCTGCTTTGCGTGCATCGGAAAATCTTTTCAGGGCTTCTGCCGCCGTTATAATCCGTTCCAGTCCGTTTTTTGCAGACTCCATCAGCTGCGCGCTGAAATTCAGCGGGCTTCTGTAATGCGCACTGAGCATAAAAAAGCGCAGCACCTGCAAATCGTATTTTTCCGAGATTTCGCGTACCGTAAAAAAATTGCCAAGCGATTTTGACATTTTCTGGTTATCAATATTCAGAAATCCATTGTGCATCCAGTAGCGTGCAAATTCCCTGCCGCTTGCTGCTTCGGACTGTGCAATTTCATTTTCATGATGCGGGAAAATCAAATCCTCGCCCCCTGCATGGATATCAATCGTTTCCCCCAGGTATTTTTTAGACATGACCGAGCACTCAATATGCCAGCCGGGACGTCCCTGGCCCCATGGGGATTCCCAGAACGGCTCCCCTTCTTTTTTCGGCTTCCAGAGTACAAAATCAAACGGTTCTTCTTTCAGCTCCCCTGTCACTTTGATATCCCGGTGCCCGGCCTGCAGGTCTTCCAGGTTTTTATGGGACAGCTTTCCATAATCCGCAAACCTGGACGTGCGGTAATACACCGTCCCGTCCGCGGCCGCATAGGCATAGCCTTTTTCAATCAGGGCTGAAATCATCTCTATCATGCCGCCGATTTCCTCGGTCGCCAGCGGATGCCTGGTTGCAGGCAGCACCTGCATGCTTTCCATGTCCTTTTTGCATTCTGCAATATACCGGGTGGAAATTTCACTGGCATCTACGCCTTCTTCCATGGCTTTTTTGATAATCTTATCATCCACATCGGTAAAATTTGACACATAATTCACATCATATCCTTTATATTCCAGATATCTGCGGAACGTGTCAAATACAATCATCGGCCTTGCATTTCCGATATGAATCAGGTTGTAAACCGTCGGGCCGCAGACATACATCCGCACCTTCCCTTCTTCTATCGGAACGAATTCCTCTTTCTGCCTCGTCAGCGTGTTGTAAATTTTCATGCCCGCTCCTTCCTTATATTTCCTGCGCAGCAGGATTTTCCTGCACAGCCTTCTGCCATATCCGAGCCCGCCGCTGCAAAGCTCCCTTCATACATGGAAGAAAGCGCGCAGACAGCATATGCGGCAATGCCTTCTTCTGCCCCTGTAAATCCAAGGCGTTCCTCGGTCGTCGCCTTTACGTTCACCTGGTTTTGCTGGATATGGAGCGTACCGGCCATATTGTGTTCCATCTGTTCCATATAAGGGCGCAGCTTCGGCTGCTGTGCCACGATGGTCACGTCAATATTTTCAATCAGGTACTGCTCCTTTTCCAGCATGCCTGCGACCTGTTCTAACAGCTTTAAGCTGCTGATTCCTGCATACTGTTCATCGGTATCCGGAAAATGCTTTCCAATATCTCCAAGGGCTGCTGCCCCAAGCAGTGCATCCATCACCGCATGGACCGCCACATCCGCATCCGAATGCCCGAGCAGTCCTTTTGCATGCGGTATTTCCACGCCGCCAAGCACCAGCCTCCTGTTTTCTGCCAGCCTGTGAACATCATATCCCATTCCTACACGCATAAATACCTCCTGCTGCGTCCTGTCCCAGATTTGAATCCTGCAGCAGCCAAACTCCGGTTCCAGTCCGTTTTCATTTGCTGCATCTTTTTTTACTGTATATACTGTGCCGCATTCGAAGCATCCACTTTTTCAAACGGCACGTATACATATTTGCCATCCTCTGTGATGCCTTCCATTTTTTCCGCCGACCCGCCGGAAATCAGTGTCAGGGCTGCTTCGACCGCGGTCTTTCCCTGTCCCGGCCCGTTCTGGCGCACGGAAAACGCCATTTCCCCGTTTTGAATCGCCGCACAGCCGTCTGCCGACGCGTCCACGCCCAGAATCAGCATGCTGCCCGGGTCAATGCCCGCATCCCTGCAGGCCTGCACCACGCCGAGCGCCATCGTATCGTTATTGCAGATAACACAGTCTGCCTGCCGCTTCGTTTTCAGAAAAATCTTAAACAGCTCTGCCGCACGCTCCGCAGACCAGTCTGCATAGTCTTCAAAGACATAATTTACCTTTTTGCCGCTTGCCGCAAATGCCCGCTTGATTCCTTTTGTACGCCCGGCTGTTGCAGAATGGCCGTTCGGGCCTTTCATAATGACCACGTTGATTTCATCCTTGCCCGAGAGCTTATCCAGCACGTATTCTGCCTGATACTGCCCTGCAACGGCCTCGCTCGAGCCGACATACATATATTCGTCCTTTACCAGGTCTTTATCCTTCGGGCAGCTGTTGACAAATACAATCGGAAGCTCGCCGGAACTGGATTTAAGCTCTGTCACTGTATCACCGTCAATGGTGCCGCATAAAATGGCATCATATCCTCCGTCCACTGCTTTCTGAATCTGTTCTACCTGATTTTCAATAATTCCCTCTGCGTCCATGACATCGACGGACGCACCGTTTGCCTTCGCCGCTTCGACCGCCCCGTCAGCCAGTGTCTGGCGGTACGTGTCCATCTTGCTGATGGTCATCAGTATTTTTGCGCCTTTTGCTGAATCCAGGGATTTGCCGCCGCAGGCACCAAGCAGCGCGGCACCCATGCAGACAGCCAGCGCACTGCCAAGCCTTGCATTGTTCTGCTTTCCTGCGGCATGCTTTCGAATGGTACGTTTTTTCATGACTGCACCTCCCCTGGTTCTTTTTCGATTTTAAATATCTTAATCTGGTTTGCCAGCTCTGTGGCAGAATCCGTCAGTTCCTTCGCCCCGGTTGCCACCGTTTCGCTGTTGCCGGTAATATGCCGTGCCTGCTCGACCATCGTGTCCGAGGATGCAAGGATTTCTTCGGAGCTTGCTGCCTGCTCCTGTGAAATCGCAGCGACATTGCCTGCCACGCCGTCTACCTGTTCTACCTGGTCTGTCATCTGATGTACCAGGTCGCTGACCGTATCAATGTTGTCAAAAATCTCGTCAAAGGTATGCAGCGCGCTGCTGACAAGGCTGCTGCTGCTGTTTATCCGGTCTACGCTGGCATCTGCCTGGCTGACGGCATCTTTTACGAGTGCATTAATCTCGCTGATTAATTTTTCAATATTGCGCACGGAATCCGCGCTTGTCTGCGCCAGCTGGCCAATCTGTGTGGCAACGACTGCAAACCCGCGTCCTGCCTCGCCTGCCCTTGCCGCTTCTATTGTGGCATTTAACGACAGCAAGTTCGTTTCATCTGCGATATTTCCAATTACCGTCGTAATATTTGTAATTTCCTCCGATGCCTGCCCGACCTTGCCGATGGCTTCCTGAAGCCTTGTCACGGAATCGTTCATATCCTGCATGGCACTGCTGACATTCTGCATATCGGATTTGCCCTGCTGGGACACGGTTACGGTCTGCTGCATCTTTTCATTTACCTTGACGCTGTTTTCCCTTGTATCGGAAACAACCATTGCAAGCGTCGTGGCATTTTCTGCAATCTCATTCACCGAAATGGAAAGCTGCTCCACCGTTTCGTTTAACTCCTGCATGGAGCTGCTCTGCATTTTGGATGCATCGTACATCTGCCCGGAAACATCATTGCTGTTGTCCGCCTGCTGGTGCAGCTTTCCAGCCACGCCGTGTATGGATGCAATCATGCTGCGCATCGTTTTGGCATATTTTTCCATGCAGTGCGCCATCACGCCGATTTCGTCATGGCTGCGCACCCGGATGCCGACCGTAAAATCGCCCTCGGTCATGGCGGTAATCGCGCTTGTCAGTTCTTTCACCGGCTTTATGACGACATGCACCACGCGCCAGATTAACAGTGCTAACAGCAGCACGCTGACAGCGCCCGCCCCAATCATGGCCGTGCGGATATTGTCCACTTCCCGGTAAATGACCCTGACCGGAATATAAGAAACAAGCACCCATTCCGTGCCCGGAATTTCTTCAAAGGCAGCCATATTATCATCAATCTGCCCGGTGCTCAGGTCATCGTCTGTAAGCTTCTGCGCGACGTGCTTTAAAAAAGAATCACTGGATTCGTCCAGCTTTACCGACAGCATGCTGCTGTCCCTGTGTGCCAGAATCGTCCGGTCTGTATTATTGACCAGAAATGCCTGCGCCTTCTCCATGCCGACCAGGCTGCTTACAATAATGCTGATGCGCTGCAGGGACAAATCTGCTGAAATCACGCGCAGCCCGCCGGTTTTGTTATTCAGGATGCCGGACGCGCTGATGATTTTTTCCCCTTTTGCGTTGGTGTAGGCACCGGTCAGCCCCATATTTACATGCTTAAGCCCTTCCTGGTACCAGACAGATGCATACAGGTCTGTTTCTGTCTTCTGCGAACCCTGCGCTGTAATCAGATTCCCCATCTCGTCGGCAATATAAACGCCTTCCGGACAATTATCATTATATCCATAATATCCGTTTAAATACTGCTGCAGCTGCAGGTTCGTCATATTCAGCGTCTCAATGCCCTGCTTGACCGCTGCAAATGCAGACAGGTTCTCGTCCAGCCACGCACTGATTTCATTTACCTGATTATCTACGGATGTATTTAACAGGTTCTCTGCCGACCTTGAAATCGTCGCACGCGAAATGCTGTACGAAATAGCGACCAGCACAATGACAATTATCATGACAACTGGCAGGATAACGCCAAGAAGCTTTGTCCGTATGGGTATCATCTTCCCCTTTTTCATTTTGTTTCCCTCCCCCAGAGTTTCCCGTTTCGTTCTTAAAACACAGGATTTGGGTATATTCTACCACAAGATGCGGAGAAAGAAAACGTTTTTTTGTCAAAATATCCAGACACCTCATTCTGTCCTGCCAAAACTGCGGCCAAACACCAGCTCCAGAATCCGCTGCGTCGCATGGCCGTCGCACGCGGACATAAACCGCTTTCGAAACTGCCTTACGCGGTCACGGTCAAAGCGTGCTTCTATATGCCGGATAAAATCAATGATTTCCTCATTCGTGCGCACCACCGGACCCGGCGCGAGCTCGTCAAAATCATAATAAAACCCGCGCCAGTCAAAATAGTCTTCCAAATCATACGCATAAAAAAGCATCGGCCGCTCAAACAGCGAATATTCAAATACAAGCGAGGAATAATCCGAAATGCAGATATCGCTGGCGCACAAAAGCTCCTCTATCGACAGCTCTTTCGTCACGTCCTTTGCAAAATCCGCACAGTCCGGCGGGACAGGCGGCGGGTTTTTGACAAACGGATGATGCTTGATGATAAGCACATATTCCCTGCCAAGCTCCTGCCTGAGCATCCGTATATCCAGGCAGTCCGGCGCATATGCCCCGGATGCATGGCCGCGGAAAGTCGGCGCATACAAAATCACCTTCCTGCCCCCGGCAAATGGCACGCAGCTTTGCACATGCGCCCTGGCAGCGTTTAAAAACCGGGGCTGGAAAAAAACGTCGGTACGGCTGACCCCCGTCGCTTTCATGCATTCCCTGCGGCCTCCTAAGAGCATGGCTTCTTCATAAGCCCACGCAATTTCCGGGCTGCTTAACGTCACATAGGCTGTATTCCCGTAATACGGGTATTTTTTCATTTCCTGCGCGCTTTCGCCGTATTTAAGCTCTGCTGTGCTGAACCCGAATTTTTTAAATGCCCCGCATGCATGCCAGGTCTGCGTCAGGATGGTTTCGCTGCGCATCGGAATGCTGCCGGTTACATTGCATCCGTCATTTAAAAAGACGTACTTTGCATCCGCCATATCCCTGAGCATGGCCGTGCAGCGCCTCGTATATTCCAGCTTCCCTGCAAAGCCGGTCCGCAGAAAATGGGTATGAATCTGATAATGAGAATCTTTTTTTAATTTTTTATACAGCAGCGAAAAGCTGTTTGAAATCTCCGGCTCGCGGACCTCCACAAACAGCACCTTGTTTGTATTTACCGGCTTTTTCGCATGCATGCAGTAAATGCCGTTAAATAATATTCGAAATATAACAAATTTGGCAGCCCTTTGCAGGCTGCTTTTCACAATTCCCGTTTTGTTCATTTATCTGCCCATTCCAGAGCGCATCTTACGGAAGTCATTTTCAAGACACACGCTGGTTCTTTTTCCTGTTCTTTTTTCTTTTCCAGATTTTTCCGATTTCCTGCCGGATGGAATGCCAGCTTACGCATCCCATATCATTACGGTCTTTCCCATAAGCTTATGGATATCTGCCTCAAACGCACTTTGGATATCTTTGATATCCCGGACCGTAAATTCTTCCCCGGCAATATGCTCCAGATAAGATACAATCTGCGGATGCCTTTTATACAGGCCGAGCAGGCCTTCAAAGTCAGCCCGCCCGCTTCTGCTGCTTCCTATCAGGCGCAGCCCTTTTTCCAGCACCATGCGCGTATCAACCGGCACCGGTTCTTCCGAGACACCCAGAAGGCCGATGGTTCCCTGCGGACGGATATGCCCGATAATCTGGCTGATGGCTGACTGGGCCGCCTGGCCGCCGACACATTCGAGTGCATGGTCAAAAGCAAAATCATCCTTTAATTCCGTGGTCAGAAAGACCTCGTCCGCAAACGTAAAATAACTCAGCTTTTCCTCATGCACGCCGACCGCATACAGCCGCGTGTCCGGCCGCAGATAGCGCAGCAGCAGGGCCGTAATATAACCCAGATTTCCATCTCCCCACACAGCCGCCTCATCCATGCGCGCATGGGCATTTGCAAAAAACCGGCTGAGTGCATGATACGCGACACTGACCAGCTCTGTAAACGACGCCACAACCGGATTTATCTGCTCCGGCAGGCGCAGCACGCGGTCAGGAACGGTCTGCACATATTCCTGCAAAAACCCGTCTGCGCCGCTGGCCCGGAACCTGGAGCTGCGCAGGTAATTTTCTGCAATAATGTCATCCTGCTCCTTCGGAAGGTTCGGAATCATGACGACCCGCTCGCCGGTGCCAAAATTCCCGGACGGGTCATACACCACGCGCCCGATTCCCTCGTGAATCAGTGCCATCGGAAGCTTGGCATTTAAGATTTC
>CAJTSV010000011.1:0-33791 GCA_910579075.1 uncultured Eubacterium sp. | reverse complement strand
GCGGCCTTGTGCCCTGGTAATACCGCTGGTCTGCGTTGCAGATAGAAAGATGCGTCGGGCGTACCAAAAGGCCCGGGCTGCTTAAATCAATCTCTTTGAAAACGGCCTCAAACTGGCGCGGGCGCTTTAACTGGTATACTGTATTTAGCATGACTGCTTCCTTCCGCCGGAATCAATCAAAGATTCCGCCACCTTCAAATCATACGGATACGTAATTTTAATATTATATACTTCTCCCTGCACAAGCCGCACTTCCTCGCCCTTGATGACAAATATTTTGCAGGCATCCGTCAGAATCTCTTTTTCCTGGCTGGAAAGCGACTCATATACCTGCTTTAATTTTCTGGCCTTAAAGGACTGCGGCGTCTGTCCCTGATACATCACGGAGCGGTCTGGAATATCGGAAATAATGTGATGGGACGTGCTCTGGACAATGGTGTCCGTCGCCGGAATCACCGTATCGCATGCCCCAAACTGCCTTGCCGCCTGGATATTTTCTTCCAGGATGCGGTGCGTGACAAACGGGCGCACGGAATCATGCGTGACAATCACCGTATCGTCATCCAGCAGCTGTTCCTGTTCCAGATACCGGATGGCGTTCATGATTGTTTCGTTGCGCGTCTCCCCGCCTTCAATCACGATTATGCGTCCGGCTTCCTGTGCCGGTATATATTTGCGGATTAAATCCTGCGTATAGCGAATCCACTGCTTTGGCGATAGCACAAGCACCTTGTCAAATCCCGGGCAGACTGCAAATTTTTCCAGCACCAGAATGAGCACCGGCTTCCCGCCGACTTCCATAAACTGTTTCGGCTTTTCGACATTTCCCATTCTGGCTCCCACGCCGCCTGCCAGAACGACGCCATAAACATTCTGGCAGCCCTTATTCTCATAAATTTCCTGTTTCGTTTCTTCCATCATTTTCCCTGCCTGCTTTCCTATTACCTGCCGGGGCTGTCGCATTAAGCGAAACATATACAAGATATAGTATATAAGAATGATTCAAATAAACTATATCTTGTATCATTTTCTTAGTGCGACAGCCCCATGACGATAAAGCAAGGCTTGCAAGCATCCTGCCTGAACTGTTACATCAGAAAACCGTTTTGTGCTGACAGCCAGCTGGCCGGACAGGCAGCCGGCCAGACATTTTTATCCAGAAAGCTGCCAGCCCGCCACGCCTACCCCGCAAAATCCATATCGATTTCTTTCTTTTCAATATAAGGAATAAAATCCATCGGCGTCAGGTTCTCATGAATCGACATCATGTAATTATGCCAGATTTCCCCCGGATAAGCAGACCCGGTCAATCCCGGCAGCCGTGCGGGCTGGTCATAGCCGACCCAGATGCTGGTCGTATAATACCGCGTATAACCAGCAAACCATCCGTCTTTATTGTCATTCGTCGTTCCGGTCTTTCCGGCTGACGGCATATCGCCCAGCCCGAGGCCCCTTGCCGTGCCTTCCTTCATAACGGTCTGGAGCATGTCTGTCATCATCCGGGCCGCGTTGGATTTGTAAATGCGCGTGCCTTCTGCCTCATTCTTTTTCGCTTTCCGGTTTCTTTCATCTTCGCCGGCCTGCGACGTATAAATCAGGTTGCCCTGTGTGTCTTCGATTTTCACAATGCAGGTCGGCTCCCGGTAGCACCCGTCATTTTGCAGCGCTGCAAATCCAGACGCCATTTCCAGCGGCGATACGCCAACCGTAAATCCCCCCAGCGCCGGCGGAAGCCGTTCGTCCTCGGGGTCAATTTTGGAAAAATTCATGGCTTTCAGGTAATCCAGCCCTGCCACCGGCGTCAGTTCTTCAAACAGCTTCCATGCAATTGTATTTTTGGAACGTTTGACGGCATGGCGCAGTGTAATTGCACCTTCAAATACACCGTCTGCATTTTCCGGGCCGTCCTCAAACGGTTCATCCAGTACAATAGAATCCGGCGTATAGCCCCGTTCCAGCATCGGCGTAAACACAAGCAGCGGCTTAATGGCACTGCCCGGCTGCCGGAAGCTCTGGTACGCGCGGTTTAAGGTATAGCCCTCGAATTCCTGTGACCTTCCGCCGACAGCCGCCGTCACAAGCCCGGTCGTATTGTCAATGGTCACGCCAGCTCCCTGCAGCTTATAAACCCCTTCCTCATTTACATCCGAAAAAGCGGCCAGCCCGTTATCCAGCGCCTCCTGCAGCTTTTTCTGGTGTCCGGTATCAATGGAAGTATAAATGCGGTAACCGGAAGTATACAGGCTGCTTTCGCATTCCTGATACAGCTTCTTATACTCCTTGTCATATTTTTTTTCTTCTTTTTCGGAATCAAAATAATACTGGAATTCAAATCCCTGCTGCTTCATCAGCGCACGGATGGCGCAGTAATTGACAAACGTTTCCACATAGTTATTTTTCTGAATGCCCTTTTTCCGTTTCAGCTTGATTTTTTTCTCTTTTGCTTCCTGCGCCGCCATGCGCGAAATCACGCCCTGCTCCTGCATGGCATCCAGCATCCGGTCCCGGCGGGCCAGCGTATTTTTTTTATTGTTTACCGGGTCGTACATCGACGGATTGTTCGGAATCGCGCATAAAAATACGGTCTGTGATAAATTCAGCTCGTCTATATTTTTGCTGAAATACCCCTGTGCCGCTGCCTGGATTCCATAATAGCCATTCCCAAAATAAATATTGTTCAGGTAAAATTCCATAATCTGGCTTTTGGTATATTTCCTTTCCATGTTTCGCGCAATAAATATTTCTTCCATCTTGCGTTCCCAGGTTTCTTCCATGCTCAGAAATACCGTCCGCGACAGCTGCTGGGTAATCGTGCTCCCGCCCTGCGTGACTCTGCCGTTTCGAAGCATCGCAATCACGGCCCGCAGAATAGCCAGGTAATCCACGCCCTTATGCTTATAAAACTTGCGGTCTTCGACAGCGATAAAGGTCTCGATAACAATATCCGGCACATCCTGGATTTCAATATAATAAGAATCGCGCTCTCCTTTGTAAGCCTTGAGCAGCTTTCCTTTCCGGTCATATACAAGCCCGGTCTCCCCTTTGCGGAACAGTTCTTCCCTCGACCTTGCAACAAGCGTGTCCGCATCCTGTTTCAGCTGCGCCACGGTCTGCGCATATCCTCCCCCATAATAATACCCCACTGCTGCGGCAAGCAGAAGAAAAAGCACCAGCTGTATTTTAAAAAATATCCAGAAATGACGGTATTTTTTCTTCTTTTTCTGTTTTGCCATGTTTCCTGTCCTCCATTGTTTCCAAATCAAAACACGTTATTTCTTTCGCTCACATTTTTCGCACACATTTTTGTACACTTTCGTAAATATTGTACACATTCTGCCGGGGATTCTCAATAGTATATTGTATCACAAATAACATCTGCGTTTGTTCAGATTTTAGTCACAATTTGCTGTTATCATATGCTATAATGGTTGCTGGTACATCCATCGTACCTGGCTATCCAATTTTATTTCACAGGAGGAATTATTTTGAAGAAAAGATTCGCAGTCCTATTACTTGCTGCATGCCTGCTCACTGCATGTGGAAACAAGTCCCAGATATCCACGGGCAGCAAGCCGCTTGACAACGCCGTATACAGCACGGAACAGATATCGCTTGCACCATATACCGGCCTTAAGGCAGAGAAAAAAGTTTATACCGTAACCGAAGATGCCGTCGACAATGCCGTGCGCGAAGCACTGCTCGAATACGCGGAATACAATCCGGTCAAGCGCCCTTCCCGGGAAAGCGACTGGGTATACGGCGACTTTCAGGCGTCCATTGACGGCAGCACCGTTGTTAACGAAGAAGATTACGAGTTTATCCTAGGCGCAGAAGAATACGGTGAAGAATTTGACCAGAAGCTTATCGGGGTTTCGGTTGGCGATACCTTAACCTTCTCGCTGGATTATGACGAGGAATTTACCGACGTGGAGTGGGCCGGAAACACCGTTGATTTCGAAATTAAGGTTACGGACATCCAGGAAGAAATACTGCCCGAAGCAACCGATGACTTCCTGAAAAAAAATATGTCCTATAACTCCTATGACGAATTCCGCGAAGCCATGCGCCAGTCTGTTGCTGATATCTATGAAGCCGAGAGTACAAACGAGCTCCAGCAGGATCTGCTCGAACAGGTCATCGACGCTTCCCGCATCCTGCAGTACAGCAGAGAAGACTATGACAAAGCCCGGGAAACCATTGAAGGCGGGTATATGAGCTATGTAGAAATGTTTGGCATGAACAGCCTGGACGAACTTTACAAATCGTTTGAAATGACAAAAGAAGATGTCGAGGAAGAAATCCAGACCTATCTGTACCGCACCCTGGTTATCAATGCCATTATTGAAAACGAGAGCCTGTCTTTAAGCGACGATGATTACAAAGAAGGTGTTGCCTATTATATGAAAGAAAACGGCTACGAATCCGAAAGTGAATTCCTGAATGATTACGGTGAAGAAGAAATCCGAAGGCAGCTGCTGGAAGATATGGCATTGAATTTACTGGTAAACAGCGCTGAAATTACGGAAAAAGAAGCCGAATACGAAAATGTCTGATTCGGACAGCGTCCGTTTTACCAGCTGCAAAACACAGGTGCTATGATGCCTGCCTGAAATTAAAAACAGCCGTACCTATGCCAGAACAGTTTTTTTGCTTCTGTGTCATAATGTACGGCTGCCGGTTTTTATTCCCTTAACTAAATTTGATTTGATTTTCTACATCTTAGCCTTTCTATGATTCCATCCGATTTCCATATGCGCTGTCATTCTGTGGCAGCTGCTATTCTGCTTTTCTTCTGCAGGCTGCTTCATCCGCTATAACTGCGCTTTCCCTGCTTTGGGCACCGTTTTTCCGCCCTGCCGCTGCCGGCTACTGCTCCATCTGCCTTCCCAGAAAGCCCGCAGCCGTCATGGCCAGCTTGCTTTCTGTCTCCCCTATCTTTGTTTTTTCATCTTTATTATAGAGAATCACAGACCCTATCGCATCGCCCTCACAGATAATCGTGCTGATTGCCTGGGATGCGAAGTCTCCGCTGTCGTCCAGTGTCACCTTGACAAAATCGCCTTCTTCCTTGCTGGCTATCACGCTGTTGCGGTCTTCAATAATGCATTCCAGCTGGTGGCTGATAGGTTTTCCCTCAAAATCCTTCTTTCCGTTTCCAGATGCCGCAATGACATGGTCGCGGTCTGTAATGCATACGAGCATTCCGGTCGTCTGTGCCAGCGATTCGGCGTACTGCCCGGCAAATTCACTCAGCTCGCCAATCGGGGAATATTTTTTCAGGATAATTTCCCCTTCCCGGTCTGTAAATATTTCCAGCGGGTCTCCTTCCCGGATTCGTAACGTCCTCCTGATTTCCTTTGGAATGACGACTCTCCCTAAATCATCTATACGCCTGACTATTCCTGTAGCTTTCATATGATGAATTCCTCCATTAACAGATTTTACTTAGTGCCGTTGTAGTATCTGTAAAATACTGTTTTTTATACATATGACTGCTTCCATACGTTTCCAGAACGCTGCGGATGGCCGCAAAAGGACTGCAATTAAATTTTTATTGAATTTTTAATGAAATTATCACCGCATCAGGCGGTTAAGCAGCCGTCCGCCCGGTATGGAGTCCATTTCATCTTCACTGAAGCAGCGTATCTGCAGGATAATCACTGCATATACAATCACGGCTGCCCCGACCGCTATGACAGAAATAATATAAGCATTATTTACCGCATCCCCCAGTTCCTGGTAAATCGCCGCGGCCACCATTCCCATGGCAGCAGACGCAAACAGCGGCTTTACAAACGTATTGAGAATTTCCCACCGGTACCCTACCTTTGTTGTTATGGAATAGCAGTTTAACGCGCTTACGACCAGCGGAAACAGCACATTGCAGATAACAAGCGCATAAATGCCCAAATCCGTAAATGCCAGCAGCACCCCCAGCAGCACCACATGAATGCCCAGGGAAACGGCCGAATGCAGTACTGGCAGCTTCATGTAATTGTTCCCCTGAAGAATCGAGGTCGTTAAGGTAGACAGCGCATAAAATACCACAGCGCCCGACCCGGTCATCAGCAGCAGGACTGCCTGCGGCCGGTAGGTAACCAGGCTTGGAAACAGCATCTGCATAATCGGTTCGGCCAGAACGGAAAGCCCGACAGCCGAAGGAAACGCAATGACCATATTTACCTTAATGACCTGCGTGATTTTCTGATGCATGCCCCTCATATCGTTCTGCATCCTGGATAACACAATGCTTGGCAGCGTCGACGCCGCCATCGCCGTAGCAATCGCCACCGGAAGGTTAATCAGCTGGTTATACTGCGTATTATAAACACCCTGCAGCGAGGCAACGACCTTATCTTCAAATCCATGCATTGCCATCAGGTGGCCAAACATAATATCATCAATCGTATAGCCAATCTGGTAAATGGTCTGGCTTAAAATGACCGGAATAATCGTCAGAAACAGCGCCTTGTAAATTTCCCTGCCGGATTCCAGCTTTTCCTTCGGATTCGGCCTGTGCCGGTACCGCTTATGATTCGCGACAAACAGGTACATAATAAACAAAAGGGCCGTAAACGCACCGGCCAGCGTTCCCAGTGTCCCGCCGGCAGCGCCATAAGCCGGGGCATCCGGCTTCGCCGCATACATCCGCATAAACTGCCAGGTAGCAAATACGCTGACCACGGCATTGATAATCTGTTCCAGAATCTGCGATACCGATGTGGACACCATTTCCCCATGGCCCTGAAAATAACCGCGGAATACGCCAAGCAGCGCTACAATAAACGTCGTCGGTGCCAGAACGCGCAGCGGCTTATCAATCCCCGGCCTGTTATACAGCTGCTCCAGGACGCCAGCACCAAAATACAGGATATTCATCACCACAAGCCCCGCAACCAGTGCGTATACAAGCGCATTTGCAAGCACCCTGCGCATATTCTGGTACTCTGCTTTCGCCAGCCTCGCGGAAATCATCTTTGAAACTGCCAGTGGAAGGCTGTAAGAAGAAATCGTCAGTGCGATGCCATAAATCCCAAACGCTACGGAATACAGCCCGTTTCCTTCCTCGCCCATCATATTTCCCATTGGAATACGGTAAGCAAACCCAATGATTTTTGTAATAATGCCTGCTGCTGCCAGAATCCCGCCCTGAAGCAGTACATTTTTCTTCCTTTCAGACATATGGACATCTTCTCCTGATTCGCTGCTGTATTTACATGTATACTGTTTCGAAGTGCTGATTGTCAGTATAATAATTTAGTATAACATAGATTGTCTGTGATTTTAAGCTTTTTTACAAATTTTGGAAACAAAATAGTGACAGTTTATCCCATATCATAGTATGATGGAATCGAAAAAAAATATGACAAACGGAGGATTCTTTTATGAACATTGTCTTTCTGGACGCTGATACAATTGGCAGCGACATTGACCTGACTGTATTTGAAAAGCTCGGCGATGTAACCTGTTACGGCTTTTCCACTCCGCAGGAAATGCGCGAACGCGCTGCGGATGCGGATATTCTGGTGCTGAATAAAATGCCGGCCAATGAAACGACGCTTGACAAGGCTTCCCGCCTGAAACTGATTTGCGTCGCTGCAACCGGCACAAACAACCTGGATAAAGCATATCTGGAAAAACGGGGCATTGCATGGCGCAATGTCGCCGGATATTCTACGGAATGCGTGACCCAGCATACCTTTGCGCTTCTGTTTTATTTATTGGAAAAGCTGCCGTATTATGACAGTTTCGTCAAAAGCGGCAGCTATGCAGGCAGTACGGCCTTTACGCACTTTACCAATATCTTTCATGAAATTCACGGCATGACCTGGGGAATTATCGGACTTGGCGCTATCGGGCAGAGAGTTGCACAGATTGCTTCCATGTTCGGCTGCCAGGTTATCTATTACTCCACGACCGGAAAAAATAACCAGCCGCAGTATGAACGCACCAGCCTGGCAGAACTGCTGTCCCGGTCGGACATTATTTCCGTCCACGCCCCGCTGACGGAGCAGACAGAAGGGCTGATAGACAAAAAGGCTTTCCATCAGATGAAAAAAAGCGCCATTTTCCTGAATCTCGGACGCGGCCCGATTGTCGTGGAGCAGGACCTTGCCGACGCTTTAAACGCCGGGGAGCTGGCAGCAGCCGGCCTCGATGTGCTGTGCGAAGAACCGATGCGGGCCGATAGCCCGTTACTCAGCATCCAGGACAGCGGACGCCTGATTATTACCCCGCACATTGCCTGGGCCGGAGCCGAAACACGCAGGCGCCTGACCGACACCATCTGGCACCAGATAGAAGACTTCCAGGCTTCCATGCAAGCTTATTCGCCTAATACCCAGTCCAGCCCGGTATGATAGGATTTCTGGCCTATGAAACCGGCCAGCTCGTCCAGCAGCCTGTCCTGGCAGATACCGCCGCTGTCCGGCTCTCCCTGCGGATGGAATTTGCGGCTGTTTTCACAGGCTGCATACAGGCAGTCCAGCTTTTTCAAAGCCTTCTGGTAACGCCCGGAGGCTTTTTTTATAATCTGCGGCACGCTCAGGCTGCTGCAATCTTTCGGATTCCATGGGTTGCGCCACTCGGTGTGCTGCAGGTTCAGCGGGTCTGAGCTGCACTGCAGTCCGTCGCTTGGAATCACCGGGGAAATTTCCGTGCGCCCGATAAGAAACTGCTCTGCCGCTGCCAGGACATGGCGCTTATAATTATGCGGATTATAAGCCAGCTTTGTGCCAAGCTGCATCGAACGGATTCCGCCCGCTAAAAACCTTCTGCTTAACGAAAGCTCCGGGAACACGATGCTGTATGCATAATACAGCGTTTCCGTTACAGCTGCCCGTGTTTTGGCATCAAACGATATCGCTTTCCAGTATGGGAATTCTGACGGGCTGCATTTCGCATAACGCATCAGCAGTGCAGAATCAATATCCGATTCCAGCCCGATATGGTCTGCATACCCTTTTTCCTTCAATTCCTCTCCCATGCCGGTTCTGCAATATACGTACGGATGCATATGCGTATCGAGCATATAATGTCCGAGAAATCCGGCAGCATAAGCGCGCGCAGCCATTTTCTGCCCTTCCTTCCGAAAAATATCCGGTGCTTCTATCAGGCATTTTATAAAATCGCCCGTCCATCTTGTATGCACAATCGAGCCCGGCCTGATTTTGCGAAGCTGCGACGGCAGGTGGTAAAAGAAAATATCCGGCCCCTGCAGCCCCAGCTGGAATACCGTTTTATATTCGTCAATGCTTTGCAGCAGATAACGGCAGGCTGCATCACTCCTTAATTTGCGGATATTATTGACTCCGAATAAATAATGTGTGGTAAATCCCGGCACTGCTTCGTCCTCCTTCCAGTCTGAACTATTCCTGCGATGTCATTTTCCTGTTCATAAATTTTCCCGGTTATAAATTTTCCTGCTCATAGAAAGAGCATCGGCTGTTAAAACCGGTGCCCTGTATTTATAATTCCTGTTTTTTCCGTTTTACATACAGCTTGACGCCCCTGATTTCTGCCACATAAGCAGTTTCTCCTGCTTCAATGACCCCGGAATCCTCTGCACTGCGCGCGGACCATTCCATGCCGCTGCAAAGTGCCGTCCCGGTATCAGCCCGGTTGTCAATGCGCTTTATTACCTGAACCTCACGGCCAATCACATCTTCATAATTTGTCTTTACACGATGCGGATTGACAAACCTTAATGCAAACGGCCTTGTATAAAAAACCAGCACCAATGACACAGCCAGAAACGATGCCGCCTGCAGCACCGGCGTAATCCCGGCCAGGGCACAGACCAGCGCCGCCAGGGCCCCGCCCGCAAACCAGATGCTGGTCAGGCCGACCGTAGCAATTTCAATCACAAGAAACAGTACCATGACTGCCAGCCATATGAAAACCGGCGAAGATAAGATTTCACGCATGCCATCCCCTCCTGTTCATGTCTTTTCTGTTTTTATTGTAACAGGATTTGGCCGGAATTACAATATTTCAAAATGAAAAACCCTGCTGTTCAAACTGTGAATTATAAAGTTCTGCGTAAAATCCCTGCTGTTCGAGCAGCTGCTTATGAGCGCCCTGCTCGATAATATCCCCGTCCTTCATAACCAGTATCAGGTCTGCATTCTTAATCGTGGACAGCCGGTGTGCAATAATAAAGCTCGTTCTGCCCTTCATCAGGTTATCCATCGCTTTCTGGATGCGGATTTCGGTACGCGTATCGACCGAAGATGTCGCTTCATCAAGAATCATCACGCGGTTATCCGCCAGAATCGCCCTTGCAATCGTAAGCAGCTGCTTCTGTCCCTGCGATACGTTGCTCGCATCCTCATTCAGCTCCATTTCATAACCGCCCGGCAGTGTCTGGATAAAATGATGCGCATGGGCGGCCTTCGCCGCAGCTATGACTTCCTCATCCGAAGCATCCAGACGCCCGTAGCGGATATTTTCCATAATGGTTCCTTTAAACAGCCAGGTGTCCTGCAGCACCATTCCAAAGCAGTCCCGCAGCTCTCTCCTGTGAAAGTCCCGGATATCGTGCCCGTCCAGCCGGATGCTTCCTTCGTTTACATCATAAAAACGCATCAGCAGCTTTACCATGGTCGTCTTTCCGGCCCCTGTCGGCCCGACGATTGCAATTTTCTGTCCCGGCTTTACATCTGCGCTGAAATCCCGGATAATCGTCTGATTCTCATTGTACCCAAAACGGATATGCTCAAACTGCACCTCGCCGCGTACCTGTTCCAGCCTGACCGGATGCTCCGCAGACTGTGCTTCTTCTTCCTCGCCCAGAAATTCAAAGACACGCTCTGCTGCCGCGGTCATGGACTGTACCTGGTTAATTACCTGTGCTATCTGCTGGATAGGCTGCGTAAACTGCTTGACATACTGGATAAATGCCTGGATATCGCCAATCCCGATAACGCCCCGGATGGCAAGCATGCCGCCGGCAAGCGCAACCCCGGCATAACCGATATTTCCGACAAACATCATAACCGGCTGCATCAGGCCGGACAGAAACTGCGATTTCCACGCCGATTCGTACAGGACATCGTTGGTTTCCAGAAACTTCGCAATCGTTTCATCTTCCTTATTAAATGCCTGTATTACAAGATGCCCGCTGTAGGTTTCTTCCACCTGTCCATTGATATGGCCCAGATATTCCTGCTGCGTGCGGAAATATTTCTGGGAAAATTTTATGACCATGGACAGCAGCACCGCAGATACCGGAAGGATGACGAGTGCAATAAGCGTCATCAGCGGCGAAATGGAAATCATCATCGCCAGCGTGCCGACAAGCGTCGCAAACGAAGTAATAATCTGCGTCACGCTCTGATTTAAGCCTGTGCCGAGCGTATCGACATCATTCGTAATTCTCGAAAGCACTTCGCCGTATGTGCGGCTTTCAAAATATTTCATCGGCATGCGGTGGATTTTTTCCGAAATTTCTTTCCGGATCCGGTAGCAGATTTTCTGGGAAATGGATGTCATGACCCACCCCTGGAAAAAGCTGACGACCGAGCTGAATACATACAGTGCCAGCGTAAACAGCAGCACCTTTGCAATATAATCAAAATCTATGCCGCCCGTTCCGGCCACCTTGCGCATCAGCCCTTCAAACAAAGCATTTGTAGCATTTGCCATAACCTTTGGCCCGGCTACGGAAAATACTGTCGATACCGCCGCCAGAACCATTACAAAAGCGATTGCAATTTTATACCTGCCCATATATGCCAGCAGTTTTTGGAAAGAGCCTTTAAAGTCCTTCGCTTTTTCGCCGCTGCCCATCGGCCCGTGTCCCATCGGGCCATGCGGGCGCGGCTGCGCTTTATATTCTTTTTCCTGCTCCATTAAGCAAACGCCTCCTTTCCAGCCGTCTGGGCCAGTTCCTGTTCTGACAGCTGTGAATATGCAATCTGCTGATAGACCTCGCATTCCCGCAGCAGCTGTTCATGCGTTCCTTTGCCCGCAATTTTCCCATCGTCCAGCACAAGTATCTGGTCTGCATGCAGAATCGTGCTGATACGCTGCGCCACGATAATAACCGTGCTGTCTGCCACCCGGCTTTCGAGCGCTGCACGCAGCTTTGCATCTGTCTTCATGTCCAGTGCAGAAAAGCTGTCGTCAAATACAAACAGCTTCGGCTTCTTCGCAACCGCCCGCGCTATCGCAAGGCGCTGCTTCTGCCCGCCGGACACGTTGCTGCCGCCCTGTGCAATCCGGCTTTCATACCGTTCTTCTTTCCCTTCGATAAATTCCGCAGCCTGTGCAATTTCAGCTGCTTCCCTGAGTTCATCCTCTCCCGCATCCGGCCGTCCAAACCGCAGGTTGGAAGCTATGGTGCCGGAAAACAGCACTGCTTTTTGCGGCACGAACCCGATGCCATCCCGCAGCTGCTTTTTGGAAATTTTCCGGATATCCACGCCATCCAGTGTAATTTCCCCGGACGTAATATCATAAAACCTCGGTATCAGGTTTACCAGCGTGGATTTCCCGCATCCGGTACTGCCGATAACCGCCGTCGTCTTTCCGGGCTCCGCCGTAAAATCAATATCCTGCAGCACATCCTCCTGCGCACCCGGATAACGGAAATTTACATGGGAAAATTTCAGGATTCCCTGGTTCAGTTCCCATTCTTCCGGCTGCTGCGGGTCAAGAATGCTCATTTCTGTCTGAAGCACCTCGTCGATACGCTCTGCCGCAACACCGGCCCTCGGCAGCATAATGGACATCATCGTCAGCATCAGAAATGACATGACAATCTGCATCGAATAAGTAATAAATGCGGTCATCGCGCCTACCTGCATGCTGCCGCTGTCGATGCGCTGCGCCGATACCCATACAATTAACAGCGTGACACCGTACATAATCATCATCATTCCCGGCATCATAAACGTCATGACACGGTTTGTAAACAGCTGTGTTCTGGTCAGGTTCCGGTTTGCCTGCTCAAAGCGTTCTTCTTCTTTATTCTCCCGTCCAAAGGCACGGATAACCGGCAGCCCGGTCAGAATTTCCCTGGAAACCAGGTTCAGCTCGTCGACGAGCTTTTGCATAACTTTGAATTTCGGCATGGCCATACTCATCAAAAGCAGCACAAGCCCGAGAATCAATGCAACCGCCAGTATAATAATCCAGCCCATATTTGCGCCTGTCTGGATTACCTTGTAAATGCCCCCGATGCCAAGCACCGGCGCATAGAGCACCATCCGCAGCAGCATGACGGTCACCATCTGAATCTGCTGGATATCATTCGTGCTTCTCGTAATCAGCGAAGCCGTTGAAAAACGGTCCATTTCCGCATTGGAAAATCCTGCTACCCTGGAAAAGATATTTTTCCGCAAATCCCGCCCGATGCCTGCGCCGGTTTTGGACGACAGATACCCCGTTCCGACTGCTGCAGCGAGCATCAGCAGAGCCATCAGAAACATTCTGCCGCCCTGTTTCCACAAATAATCCATCTGGACCTGGTTCATATCCATCCCGGCTGCTTTGTTACATGAAACCGCATAGGCAATGCCCATCGCAGACAGCGTGCTGCTTCCTATGGATTCCATCATATTTTCCAGGGAATCCCGTGACTGCCGCAGCTGCCCGTCTGTCATCTGCCCGGAACCGGACATCTGCTGCACAATCGGCCGGACATCCACATAGCTGGACATCACGCCGTCCTCGTCCTCTGCTTCATAAACGTTCAGTTCTGTCTGCATCATCTGGCAGATTTCCCCGACCGTCATTTCCGTAACCGGCTTTGGAAGGCCTGCCTGGGCTTCTGGCGGCATGCTCTGCGACAGCATTTCCTTAAATTCCTGTTCCGCCATATTTGCCATCTGGTGATTCAGGACAATCGGTATCAGCAGCCTGTCGTCCAGTTCATCCAGCTTTTCTTCGTCCGTAATGCGCAGGGTGTACCATTCATCCCCGGCCTCGTAGCTGTCTTCCCAGAGCCTTTGTTCTTCCTCTGTCATAAACAGCTGCGCCAGCCCGTATTCGTCCTTTTTGATTTTTTCCGGCAGAATATGCGCGATGCCCTGGTTCTGGATTCCGGTGTCAATAATGTCTGACGTATACTGCGGCAGTGACAAATCACAGAATGCCTGCACAACCAGCAGCGCAAAAATCAGGACGACCGTCTTCCAGTACGGAACCATATTTTTAAAAATATTTTTCATTTCATTTTCACCCTTTCTGATACCTGCGCAGCTCTATTTCCCGTGCCATAACCTCCTGCAGCTCCTGGAGATACTGAATCAGGCGGTTCATGTTCGCAATCCCCATGCTGCCGAATACAGCTTCCTGAAATTCTTCCAGAATCTGCTCTGCCTGTGCCAGCCTCTCTGCGCCCTGTTTCGTCAGGCTGACCGATATATTCCTGCGGTCTTTTTTATGAACCGAACGGATAATAAACCCGCGTTCTTCCAGCGCATTCATAGTCCTTGAAACCGCCGGTGCCGGTATTTTCAAATGGCTCACAATATCCGATATCCGGATTTCAGATTCCTGGCATTTCCCATTGCCGCAGCAGCTGACCGCTTTTAAAATCGCAAACTCCCCATGTGTGAGATTCGGAAGAATCGACGAAACATTCAGCTTGCGGAAAGCCTCAAACGTCTGAAATAATTCCCGTTTCTCCTGTTCCATATCCCGTTTCCTTTCTTTTGTTAATATTTCGCATATAGAATATTTTTTATATAAAATATTTATAATGCACAATACTTAACACAGTTAAATATTATCAGGTATTGGTAAATTATAGCACTCTGTGACTGGATGTGTCAATCCTATTTTATGAACATTCTGTGTCTGGCAAACAGAAAAGTAACAGGCCTGGCAGCCGTACATTTCGATTGATATATTGTGTATTATTGTGTATAATATTTTGATAAGGAGATACACTATGAACCCTCGAAACACAGCTATCCGGGATTTAAACGACTGCGGCTATCAATTTAAGCGAAGCGGCGGAAACCATGACATATACTATAATCCCGAGACAAAGTATTCGATTCCCTTGAAACGCGGCCACTTCGATGAAGATGACCTTCGTTATATACGCAAAGAAATCAGACAGGGCGGAAGGTAAAAACACCGCCAGCAAAGGAGGCTGACCTATGAAATATATCTATACTGCAACATTCGTGCCAAATGAAGACGAAACCAAATACTACTGCCGGGTGCCTGACCTTCCTGGATGTATCACTACTGCAGGCAGTATCGATGAAGCGATTGAACTGATTACGGATGCTGCCAGCGGATGGCTTGTTGTGGCAGAGGACGAAGGAAACATCATTCCTGCCGCTACGCCCCAGCATATGCTGGATATTCCGGAAAATGCAGCCTGCTCTATCATCCGCATTGATACATTTGCATACCGGGCAGCCACTGATACCAGGGCTGTCCGCAAAAATGTCTCCCTTCCCGCATGGATGGCTGCTCTTGCCGAAAAACGGGGTGTGAACTGCTCTCAGGTTCTCCAGGACGGACTGATGCAGCTGCTCAATACCAGCCGTATATCATAAAAACAATTCCTGTCCGGCATAAATCTGCCATGCTCTTATAATGAAAAACCAACGTCAAAATACAAAAACAGGCAGTTATCCGCAATGAATAACTGCCTGTTACATCAATAACACCTTCTATAAAGCTTTTCTAAAGAGCTTTTTAAAGTGCTACACCCTTTCTGGAACTATAGCTTCCGTAAATCTTGCGTCCCATAGAATCCAGCTTATATGCCCGCACCCTGACATAGTATGTTTCACCCTTTTTCAGGTTTTTAAATGTCTTAGATGTATAATAAGTAGCAACCTTCTTTACTCCTGTTGTAAAGCTGCTGTCCGGGGAATATGAGATTTCATATCCCTCTGCCCCGCTTATGGATTTGAATTTTACCTTCATGCTGCCGTTTCCAAGGGATGTTACGGTCGGTGCCGCTGCCCTGGACGGTTTTGTTACCCTTGTCCATTGTGCATAGAGCACATAATCCCTGCGCGGAATCGAAGATTTCGTAACCTTCGTACCGCCGGACGGTTTTGTATACCAGCCCTTGAATAAGTAATTTGCGCGTTCAACCGTCGGCAGCGCGTCCAGCTCATCGCCTACTGCAATCGAAATCTTCTGGTAATTTAAGTTCGTGCCGCCATTCGGATGGAAGAACAGCTCATAATATGTCTGACTTACGTTTGTATTGTTATTTGCAGAGCCGTCCGTGCTGATATAAATGGTCTGTGTAAGGCCATTATAAGTTACCACAACCGCATTCGTGCCCGCCTGAAGTGTCTGGCGTGAAAGGGAATAGTTATATACCCGCTCGGAGCTTCCATTTGGATAATTGACATATACAGTCAGGCCATCCGCAATATTTGCCCCTGCATACCGTCCGCCGCTGTAGGTAACAGACAGCGAGGATGCCCCTGTCGTGCCCCTGGTTCTCCAGTATGCATAGTAAGTCCGGTTTGTATTAATAATCGTTGTGTTGGTCAGCTGTGTGCCGGAACCGTTCTGTCCGGTGAACCATCCGATAAAATCTGCATTCGCCTTTACCGGAACCGGAAGGGAAGTAATGGTGCTGTTTTCCTGTACGACTACCGGGTCAATCGTGCTGCCGCCCTGGCTGTCAAAATAGGTCGTATATGTAATTTTCGGCTGGTTCAGGTTAAAGAACTGAACGGAATATACAATCGGAGTGCCTGCGCCTGTAATCGTTACGCGGAACGAATCCCCGTTTTTGTAGCTGCCGATGCTGGATGCTGACGGCCGGAAAATAATGCATCCGGTCTGTCCGTCCGTCGAATTATTCACATAAAGTTCCCCATCTGAGGAAGCCTGCGAAAACTGCCATGACTTATAATCAGAATAACGCAGCAGCGTTACCTGAATGTTTGCCAGGTTTACGGTACGTCCCACGCTGATGCTCCATGGAGAATCTGCCGAGAAATATTCCACCGGCATATTCATGGCAGGCCACGCAACGCCGGCTTCATTTGCCGTGTAATTGCTTGTATCTTTTACATAGGCTGTATTCATGGTACCCCGGGCACCTGTCACAGAACCAAAGCCGGCCTGTCCCATGCGCGGGTTCAACAGCCATCTGCGGCTTTCCAGATAACCGATATTAGTGCTGTTTACATCATTCATCCATGTAGAAACGAGTGTTTCGTTTAAGCTGCGGTTATTATAAGCTGCCCATGCACTGTTGCATTTTGAAATTCCCTCAATGCCCATGGAATATAAATTGCTGTCCATGGAATACGGGCGGCCCGGATTATACGAGGTCTGCCCATTTACATATTGAAGCAGCGCTGCTGCCTGTGCATACTCGCTGTACCTGCTCGATACCGTTACGTTGCTTGAAACCCCTGCAATAAACCGAATCTGGTTTAACATATTGACTGCAGACTGCTGTGTGGCATCTGAAAGCCGGCCCGCATTGTACGGCGCTTCCGTATATGGATTTGCCACAAATGTCACGCTGTCTGTCAGGGATGCCCTGCTCTGCGTCACAAAGTCACGGATTTCCTGCTGTGTGCGGTATCTTGCACCTACTCCCTGGGACTGTGCCTGTGCCTTTATTTGATTTCTGCCAGATAAAGCAGCTGCTGTCACAAGAAAAAATAAAAGAAATGCTATGATATACTGCTTCTTTTTACAAGTTGAATTCATGTTGTCTCCTTTCCAGATACTTATTTCCTTCAAATAACTGTTTCCATCCCTCTACAGCCATGCCTGAGCCTTCTGCTGTCATTCCACCCTTCTTGCTACAATAACAAGGCGTCCGTTCGGCCTTGAATATTCACAGGTAGACAGCATCAGCAGCTGGTCTCCATACCGCAGCTTCTGCCCGGTATCATAGAGCTGGTTTTCCTGAACAAAATCCCTGCATTCCTGAAACTCCTGCTCTGTACTGTAATTATAAAACCGATAGTAACGGAACCCTTCTTCTTCCTGATACAGAATACGTGTAATCAGTACGGCTGCAATCTGGTAAGTCCCTGTTTCATAAATCGTGTCATACCGGATAGTCTGATGGTTTTTGTAAAAGCTTTTGTCCTTATACTTTTCCAGCAGGCCAAAATTCAGGCCGCTGCTCATGTTATGCCCGTATATAACAGTGTTGTCATCCTGCGGAAAACAGCAGCTTTTGCCTTCTACAAATAAAGAGCCTGCTTCTGACCGGTTCCCGGCATAATCCCGGTGCAGGTAAAAATACTGCTCTCCCCGTTTTTCATCATCCGACTGCATGACTGGATGGTCTATCCCGATGCCCGGGATTTCCAGCCACCCGAAAATATCCGGGTAATCCTTATGAAACGCCTGATACTGCGGCAGAATATCCGGCAGGTTTCCCTGCCAGCCGTCTGCCGAACCGGTATCTGCTGTATTTTCGTCCAGGCTGCCGCCTGCTTCCCCTGCCTGAGCGGTTGCTTTCTGGCCAGGACTGCTTTCCGGCTGGCCCGTACTGCTGCCAGCTGCGTTTTTCGCTGATATCCTGCTGCCATCCGCCCCGTTTGGAAAAAGCGCTGCAGCATGACTGCCGTCCGCTGCGGATAATTCAGCACTGTCATCTGCGCCGCTGCGGCCCGCCTGAGCGTCCGATTCACGCATGCCGTCCTGCAAGCTTCCGGCCTGCCCAGCCGTTTGAAAATCCTCACTGCCATCCGGCTGGCCTGTCCGCACGTCCTGCTCCGTTTCGAAGCCTGCGGCTGTCTGTTCCCCGCCGTCTTCTTCCTTCAAAACGAAATCCGGGCCGGAATCGGAAACAAGCCCTGTTTTCAGGTTTTGCAGCTTTGTGCGCAGCTGTCCGTCCTTTGACTGCATGTACAGCCACAGTACGGCTGCCCCGGCAGAAACACAGACGATAAATGTCCAGGCTATTTTTGCCTTAAGCGATGACCTTCTGACCGCTTTCGGCTCTGGCTGTATTTCCAGCTCCTGCTCCTCCGACTCCTCCTTTTCTTCTTCCTTTTTACCGTATCTTTGCTGCAGCACATTAATAAATGCATCTCCCAGCCAGCTGGAAAAGTAATATTTCTCATCCTGTATCAGAAGCGAGATTGTCTTTTTCGTCTTATCCTCGTCTTCCCACTCACAGTCCGAACAGATTTTCTGAATCTTGCGGATATCATGCTGTAACATTCTCTGTTCTTCACTCATATTCAGTTCCAGCTTTGCTGCAAGCTGTTCTGCAAATACCCTGCCGAATTCTGTGCCAAAATAAGCTGCTGTATGCGCTGTCAGTTCCTGATACTGGCTTTTCCAGTATATTTCGCGCTGGTCCTGCCCGTCCTGTATAAGCTCCTTCATCAGCCGGACATCTTTTTGCAGGCCGGGCCAGTCCGGTTTTACACCCTGTTCTGCGGACCTGCTCATCAGCCCTAAAAATTTTAAACCAAGCTCTCCTGCAAATATCAAATCCTGCTGTACGGACAGCTTCCTGCAGTATTTTTCCAGCTGGCGTTCATTCATGCGCCAGCATTCCGCTATCATTTGTTCTATCTTTTGCAAATCAATCCATTCTATATTCCACTTCATAGCAATCCTTTGATTTTTTAATATAAGTATCGGCAATCTGCATATTAATGTTTACTGCTATCCTGATTATACCAATAATGTTCCCAGAACTCAAGCGTTTAGTCGGGATTTGGAAAATTAGAATGGAAGATATTTCCAGCAGCAAAGCCCCGCATCCAGCAGCTTTTCCTGATGGCAGGGAATAAAGTTTTTCATAATACGAGAAAAACTGGCGGCTGGCGCACGAAGCAAACGTATGGGGCTGGGCATGAAGCAGATTCATACAGGATATAGCTGGTTTCAATCGTTCTTTTATACTATATCTTGTATATTCTTTGCTTCGTGCGACAGTCCCATCGTTTTTCTTCATGCGCCAGCCCCAGTTATAAACACCTGTGGCTAATGCATTTCTTTTCTTCCCATCATTCCTTTTCCCATAGAACCCATATCCGAAACCGTTACCGCACTGCCGTCCACCAGGGCGGAAGAATCCTGTTTCTGTCCTTCTTCAGTTGACGGAATCGTCCCGTCCAGCTGTCCGCGGATGCTTTCTGCACGGAGCAGGCAGAACGTCTTTAAAGTATCAGCACCTGTTTCAAACTCCTCATAGGTACAGAATTTTGTCGGGTCTTTTTCCACATACGGAGCTATCATTTGCGTGACGGTATCTATCATTTCAGCAAAACAGCCGCTCTCAAAATACCCGGAAATAAATTCCGAAAAATACTTATGATACAGTTCCGTATAATCTTCACTGCCAAATATCCATGCCAGCATCGGCCTTGATTCGATATCCCCGCCAGATACCGGCGTATCAATCGGATAATTAATCAGGCCTTCTGCATCAGACTGTGATTCAAACCCGCCGAAGGCAAGATTGTAATCCCACGGAATCATGGACATCTGTCCGTCTTTTTCATACAGGTAATAATTGTGTATCATGGAGCCTGTATAGCTGTCAAAATTGCAGACAAAATTATGCACGGTAAAATAGCGCATGACCTCATCCACATTTACAATGCTTTCTATCGCTTCCCCTGCATTCAGTGACTTCAAAGAAGCAATCAGCCGTTTTTTATCGGCATCCGTAATGTCCGTTTTCGCATTGTCAAAAATATTGCTGTAGCTGTCAAATTCATCGTCCGTATAAATCAGGGACACATCCTCACTTGCCATGCCCCTTCCAGGCCCGCCAAAGCCTCTCCCGCCTTCCGGCCTGTTTTCCCCATTCCCCGGAAAATCCGGCGGCTGCATGCCTTCCGGCAGCTCCATTTCTCCTGATCCTTTTATATTCCCAGCATCTTCCTCACCTTCCGGCAACACCATCCCAGGCGGCCCCATGCCTTCTGCTGGAAACTCCAATTCTTCCGGTACTTTCATGTTCCCGGCATCTTCCTCACCTTCTGGCAGTTCCATCCCAGGCGGCTCTATTCCTGCTTCTCCTCTGTCTTCTGCTGCTCCTTCTCTGTCTGCTGCTTCTTCTCTGTCTGCTTCTCCTCTGTCTTCTGCTGCTCCTTCTCTGTCTGCTCCTCCTTCTCTGTCTGCTGCTGCACTGCCGCTTTCTTCTGCATCATCCCCGCCGGAAGCTTCCCTGCCGCTTTCTTCCCGCTTCTTCTGGAATTTCTCCATATCGAATCCGCCGCCGTTCCCGCGTCCGCCGCCCATGTCCATATTGTCCGGCTTATACACATTTCCATAATCACTGCCATAATTGCGTTCCAGAAAGCTTTCTTCCACGCCTTCGACTGCCAGGTACAGCCCCCATTCTTCCCCGTTGACCGTAATATACACATAGCTGCAAAGCGGCGCGCTCGCCCCGAAATACCCCATCATCTGATACGACAGGTAATCTTTCATATACGTGTTATCCTGTATGATATTGTTCAGGCTCAGTTTATCCAGCCCGTAATACGTCCTGGCGCTGTCGTAATGGTCAAATTCAATCTTAAAGCTGTACCGGTCATTTCCATAAGCAGAAACCATGCTCAGGGAAGTATTTCCTTTTGCGCGGATGCCTGCATTTTGAAATGCCTCCTGGTCGATTACCAGGCTGCACAGTTCATATTCCTCATTCTCGCAGGTCTCCAGAAACCCGTCCCAGTCATCCATAACAATATCAATCGTATGCACCCGGGAAGTATCAAACAGTCTCTGTTCATAGCCCATCCGGTTCGTGACTGCCATAACGCCAAGCTTTCTGGCATTGGCAAATACAGCCGTCAGCACCAGAACAAGAGCCATCACGGCACCGCAGATTTTATCAATATGCCTGTGCGCTGCCATAATCTTCACCTTCCCTTCTTTCTGAAAAACACCTGAATATCCATCACGGTACAATACCTGTTATCCGGCATCCCGCACTATCCCATATAGTCACCGTTATAGCTTACCAGCACTGCGCTGTTTACCCCGTTCATCTCTGACAGGATATTGATAAAGTCTGTATTATCATCCTTCATGCGGATTTCCACATTCAGCTCTACCGCGCCCTTCTGCGCAGACTTGCTTTTCACGACACACCGCTGCACCTGGCTGCCCAGAAATTCCCTCGCCGCACGCTCGCTCTCATAATCCTGGCAGCTGATAACCGCAATATACGGATGCAGATGCGTTTTGCGGTTTACAAATACAAGCAGCATAATACCGATAACAAAGCTTCCGGCCACAGCCAGAATCACCATTCCTGCCGCCAGCGTAATTCCCGCCGCAATCGCCCAGAATAAAAATGCAATATCCAGCGGCTCTTTCACTGCTGTACGGAAACGCACAATCGACAGGGCGCCGACCATGCCCAGCGACAGCACTACATTCGACGTTACCGCCAGAATTACAACCGTTGTAATCATCGTCATCGCAATCAGCGTAACCCCAAAGCTGGATGAATACATGACCCCGGCAAACGTCTTCTTATAAACATAAAAAATAAACATCCCCAGTCCAAACGCCAGTACCAGTGCCACCGTCATATCCAGAAGGCTGATACTCGTTACATTCTCCAAAAAGCTTGATTTAAAAATATCCTGAAAAGTCATACCGTTTCTCCCTGCATCATATATTCAGGCTGTTCCGGGGCTGCCTGTAAGCCCTCCGGCAATTCCCATGCCGTGTATTATTTACGTTATCCATATATCCGGCACACCTGGTATTTGGAAAACGAAGCCGCCCGCCTGCCCGGCAGCCGCACGGCATCCCTGATAATATCCGGCAGAAATGCATCCCATTTCACTTCCAGCACCGCAGTGCCGCTGCCGGCCGGCACGGTAATGCAGCCCGGATTCAGGAAATCCGTACAGCCAAGCCCGGTGCGGATATCCGAATCAAAGGTTACGCGTACATTTCCCGGGCCGTACACATATGCTTCCCTCGTATAATCCACAATCGTCTTTGGCCGCAGTCCCTGTGAGTGTATTTTCGCATAAAATTCCTGTACCAGCTCCTTCGTGCTGGTGCGCATCCATTCCCAGTCCCCATCCGCAGCTGCCTGCGCTTCTTCTTTTGTCAGAAGCACGCTCTGTTTCTTTCCAAGCCCGTCGAACCGGCTCTTTTTTTCCAGCTGGATTCTGGACGTATCTCCATTATAATACCGGATGCGGAATTTCTCCCTGCACTTCACCCCGTTTATCTTTTCGAGCAGTACTTTGTCTTTTGCATTATCAAAATAAAGGCTCCGAATCTGATACCTGCCATCCGTCCCGTTTTTATCGGGCATCATAACTGCTCTCAGCCTTGGCCGCAGCAGTACGATATCCGCATCGTTCATTTCATGCTTCCATTCATGACGCAGATTCATGTCATATCTCTCCTTTCTGGCGCTGCAGCCGGCTTGTGAGATTTTAAAATCAAATCCCAGCTGCACCGGTGCAGCCGGTTCTGTATCAAATGTACTGCCTGTTTAAGCCCTGTTCAAATGGAGGAAGGAAACCATACTTCTGCGTTCGGGAATTGTCTTTCTGGCTTCATTAGAAACTGAAAACAGCTGTTTTACCGTTACAACGATACAGGGAAAACAGGCAGTACAGCTGCCACAGAAGCTGGCTGTTACGCCCTGTCCGGCACCATATTCAGGCACCGGCACAGCAGGCCGTGGCAGTTATGTTTTTAAAACATGTCTGGATTTTACAGTATGAAGCTTAGATTAAGCTTAGAAAATAAAGAAATAATGTGAAAAAACTATGAAACCGTGCCGAAAGCATATGCAGGCAGCCTGACGGTAATAATCATTTTCTGCCGCATCTTCCGCCTGTCCGAAGCTGTGTCCCCGCTGGCAGGCGGCTGCACATATTCTGCAAAAATCTCTCCTTTATGTGCAGCCACAATCGCAGATGCCGCAGACAGCCCTATGCCGTACCCGCCCGTTTTCTGTGTCCGGGCGCTGTCACCGCGGTAAAAGCGGTCAAACAGCCTGCCTGCATCTGCCTTTGGCGGCTTTTCGCAGAAATTTTCCATCCGCAGCACGGCAGCCCTGTCTTTCTGACTTACGGTAACCAGAACCGCTGTCCCATCGGGCGAATATTTGACCGCATTGTCCAGCAGAATGGACAGCAGCCGCCGGATATATTCCCGGTTTGCATCAATCCGGATGCCTGTCTGGATTTCGGGTATCAGGCGCACGCTCTTTGCCGCAGCCAGCTCATAAAAAGGATGCAGCGATTCCTCTGCCAGTTCACTGAGCGAAACAGCTTCCATCTGCAGCATCTGTCCCGCTTCATCCATTCTGGCCAGCATTAAAAGGTCCTGCATCAGCCGTTCCAGCCGCAGCGACTGGCTGCGGATATTCCGGCTCCATTTATTTTCCCCGTTTATCAGCTCCATGGCGTCGATGTTGGCCTGGATAATAGCCAGCGGCGTTTTGATTTCATGTCCGGCATCCGTGACAAACTGCTTCTGCTTCAGGATATTATCCGCAATCGGACGGATAGCCCTGCGCGACAGAAAAACAACAAGCAGCAGCATAAACAGCCAGCATAAAACCGCTATGCCGGCTGATACTGCTGCAACTGTCAGAATCTGGCGCAGCTGCCCGGACGCATCCAGAAATACAAAAAAACTGCCAGCTTCTTCGTACAGTCCGCTAAGTTCCATCCGGTACCAGAATCTGTCCAGATATCCTCCGGTACGCCCCTTCTGCAATGCCTTCCTGGCATATTCTTCTGCCTCATCCCCGCTTACCGATGAAATCCGGCTCGTATCTTTACGGATTACCTGTCCGCTGCTCCCGATATAAACCGTAAAAAAACGCAGGGACATTGCGGTATCTTTATCAATGGGCGGATTAAACAGGCTGCCTTTCCCAAATCCCCTGTCCTTCGGAACATCCAAAAAACGTTCCGGCAAATCCGCAGGACCTGCCTGTTTCAGCTTCAGCAGTTCCGTATCTGCCAGCATGTTCAGCTGGCGCTGCGACTGCCGGATATGAATGCAGCTGTTCACAAGAATAATACCGCCTGCCAGCAGAAGCAGCAAAACGGTAACAGCCGCCATTGCCGTATAAATAAATTTTTTTTGCAGCGTTTTAATCATGTTCTCCACGCACCTTTTCCAGCGCCGTTTTTGGGCCTGTCATTTCCTGCCTGTTTCACTGCCCGTTTCCGGCATCCAGCATATAGCCGATATTTCTTCTGGCCCTGACTGTCACATAAGAGCCAAGCGCTGCCAGCCGTTTGCGCAGATACGAAATATAGACCCACACAATCCCGATTTCAGCATCGGTATCATAGCCCCACACCCTGACAAGCAAATCACCCGAGGATAAATACATGCCCTGATTGAGCATCAGAAGCTCCATCAGCCTGTATTCCAGCTTGGGAAGCACAAAGGACTGCCCGTTTCCGCTTAATTCATAACTGCGCAGGTTCAGCGAAACATCCCCGCAGGTTAAAATCTCCGGCGTGAATTCTTCCCGCCGCCTGAGCATCGCCCGGATTCTGGCCAGCAGCTCCCCCATAACAAACGGTTTCGGCAGATAATCATCCGCGCCCATGTCGAGTCCCTCAATCCGGTCTTCTACCTCGCCTTTTGCAGTCAGAAGCAGCACGGGCGTGCGCAGTCCCTCTTTGCGCAGCTGCCTGAGCACTTCCAGCCCATCCCGCTTCGGCATCATAATATCCAGAATGATGCCGTCATACTGCTCCGCATGTGCATATGCCAGTGCTTCCTCGCCGTCATAAACCGCATCCACGGCATACTTATGATAAGTCAGAATATCCACCACCGCTTCCGACATCGCTGCTTCATCCTCTGCATACAAAAGCTTCATAATCTCACTCCCTGCGGCGCCCCTGCGCGTCAAATATCCGGTGCAGCTCACGTTCGGTTCTTATAAGCGGCACAATCAGCAGCACGACCTGCACGGCCACCAGAACCGAGCAGGCGGTTCCAATCGTATTTTCATCCCTGCCATAAAGCAGCACCATGCAAAAAACCGTTCCCGGAAGCATCACGCAGCCCATCCGAAACCAGAGCCTGCCAAAAAAGTGATGCGCATAATTCCATGTGTCCATATTCAGCCTTGACATTTTCGTGCGGTAGCCATACAGATGATTTATCTGCGGCGGAGCTTTTTTTGCAAACAGCTTTCCAAACAAAATCATCAAAACCGGCACTAACATGCAGCTGGCCGTCATAAATACCCAAAACCACATTTTTCAATCCCTCCTGGAGCAGTCTGACAGTATTTTTTTATAAGCCCTGTAAACGACATAAAATCCCACCGTACATTCAGCACCTAAAAGCAGCATCGCAGCTTCCCGGGCCACAAGCCAGACAGCCGCGTCTATCAGAAACGCAGCGGCGCATCTTCCATATACCTTTGCCATTCTCTGATTGTATTGCGTTAAATCCGTGACCTTATCCTTCAAAGAATTATCTCCCGCCCAAAAGCACAGCGGCGTGCTGCTGTTTTTCCCGAAACAGGCAAAAATCAAAAACGGCACCGCGCACAGCAAAAAACTGACCAGCCCGACAATTCCTTCTAAGGATAGCACTTTCCATAATATCTGTCCCAATCAAAACATCCCCTTTCGTCATGCCTGAACACATTTTAAAAAATCCGGTATTTTTTCTCAATTCCCGTATAAATCACCATCAGTGCAATAGCAGATGCCATCCCGCCAGGTATGGGAATCACGGCCCACGCCGAATTCTGTCCCGCAAACAGCAGGGGCAGCCCGATAACTGCAAAAACTGCTGCAAAAACAGTCCACATCCTTGCAACTGCACGGTTATATTTGTGAATATCACGCACCTGTATATCCTTTGTAACATTCCAGAAACGAACCGGCCTGTGAGCCGCCCGCGCATAACCTGCCAGACCTAAAAACACAATACTTGCCATTAACCAAATCACATACATTTTTCTGCTCCTTTCTCATTTCTCACATATCCACAATACAGCGAGCAATCCTTCTTCATTTCCACATGCAGCCAGTATTCCTCCTTCATTTCCACATGCAGCCAAAAATCATCCACACTCTGCCGCAGCTGCAATCCCTCTGCTGATTATAACCTGGTTATTTGATATACAGCCCCGACCTGGTTCCGTGTGCCTGTCATGGCTTCCAGATATAGATTATAACCCGGCTATTTGATATACAGCCCCGACAGCGTCAAATCCTCATCGAAAAACAGCGTATAAGTAACAGCCACTTTTTCATAAGACGCATTCATCTGCACAACAGCCCGGGTCTTTCCCTGCTGCGTCTGTTCTGCCAAATAGAATTTTCCATACCCCTGAAAAGCACCCCAGTCCTTTGCAGACAGGCTTTTCACCATCTCCATTGCCGCTTCATTGAGTATGGCATGCAGCATCTTGTCAGAGCAGGCCTGCAGTGCTTCGTAGTCCCCTTCATCCAGCATCTGAATGACCTCCCTGCTCCGCTGCTCGACGGCTGCTTCTTCAAATAAGCCGCTCGTTCCAAAATCCCGGACAACTGGCAGAAACCATGCAGCTGCTGCTGCCAGCACCGCCAGCACTGCAATGATGACACCTGCTATTTTCATTGCTTTCCCGCGTTTATATTTGCGGTGTTCTTCCTCCGGCAGATTCTGGTTAAACTCCTCTGCAACCGCAATCGGCTCTCCCATGCGCAGCATAATCCGTTCCAGCTGTTCTCCCTGTTCCAGCTCCGTATAAATATCTGCCAGAAGCTGCTTTGCAATCTCACTGCGCTTCTGCTTCGGGCACTTTACCTTTTTTACAATCTGATTTACATAAGTCTCAGCTGTCATTTCCTAATCCTCCATAATCTGCCTGACGCCGCAGCTTACTTTCATCCATATTTCCGCTATTTCGCCCAGCGCTTCCCGGCCCTTATCTGTAATCTGGTAATATTTCCTCGCCGCCTGCCTGCCTTTGGGGCTGCTCCAGCTGCTTTCCACCAGCAAATCGTCTTCCAGGCGGTACAGAACCGGGTACAGCGTCCCTTCCTTCAGCAAAAACAGCTCCCCGCTTTTTTCTTCTAGTTCACTGATAAGCTGATACCCATATTTTTTTTCTTTTTCCAGCAGTTTTAAAACAAGCATATCGAGCACGCCCTTTTTCATCTGCCTGATATATTTTTCATTCATTTTGCATTCCTTTGTATTTAGTATTACTAAATATAATGTATAACAGAATCCATTCCCTGTCAAGCAGATTTTTCAGGTTTTGCAAAAAAGAAAAACCGCAGCCTGCCTGTCAGTTGAGAAAAACCCAAAACTATGATATAATTCCCGTCAGAAATAAACAGAGGTGATTGGATTGCACAAAATATTAATTGCAGAAGACGATTCCGCCCTGAGCGCAGGGCTCTGCTTTGAATTAGATGCCAGCGGATATCTGACGGTAGCAGCCTGCAACTGCCAAAAAGCACGGCAGCTTTTGCAAAACGTCCATTTCGACCTGGTTTTATTAGATGTCAGCCTGCCGGACGGCAGCGGCTTCGATTTGTGCCGGGACATCAAAGCCGGGCTGGCAGCCGCGCCAGTCATTTTTCTGACCGCAAACGACTTAGACCAGGATGTGCTCAACGGATTTGACCTTGGAGCAGACGATTACATCACAAAGCCCTTCAATGTCCAGATACTCAAGCGGCGCATCGAAGCGGTTCTGCGCCGGGGAACCTGCGCTGCCAAAGACGCGTGCAGCGGTTATGATGACGGCTTCCTGCAGCTGGATTTGCAGACACTTGCGGCAGTCCGAAACGGGGAAAAGCTGGCGATTACCCCCAATGAATATAAGCTGCTGCGCCTTCTAACCGCAAATGCCGGCAATATCGTAACTCGCCAGCTTCTGCTGGAAAAACTGTGGGACTGTGACAGCAGCTTTATTGACGACCATACGCTTACTGTAGCCATGAACCGCCTGCGCGCAAAAATAGAGGATGGGGAGCATTCCTATATCCAGACCGTAAGGGGCATGGGCTATATCTGGACAGGTGCAAAAATATGAAAAAACTCAGCTTGCATACCATTCCGGCACACACTGCCATATCTGTAACCGCGCTTCTTATGATAATTGCGGGACTCCTGCAGGGCTATATTCCCGCTGCCATCCTGCAGGCCCTGCTGCCTGTGTCCGGCATTCTTATTTTTCTGCTGTCATCGGCCTGGCATTTCCAGCAGAAACAGCAGCAGGCAGCTTTTGCAAATGATATCTGTGAAACAGCCGACGCGCTGATGGACGGGCGGAGCCCGGAAAATTACCGTCCCTTCGAGGATTCCCAGGCATCCAAGGTGCAATGGAAGCTTTTGCAGTACTGTGACCGCATGCGCGAAGAACAAAGGCAGAGCCGGCAGGACAAGCAAATCATTCAGGAATTGGTCAGCGATATTTCCCATCAGGTAAAAACACCGGTTGCAAATCTTACGATGTTTACGAACATTCTGCAGCAGCACGAGCTGCCAGAGGAAAAACGGGCTGAATTTCTGAACATTATGACAGCACAGGTTCAGAAGCTGGATTTCCTGATGCAGTCCCTGATTAAAATGTCCCGCCTTGAAACCGGGACTTTTCTTCTGCATATGGAAGAAAACAGCTTATACAATACGATTGCGCAGGCAGTAAACGGCGTATGGGCAAAAGCCAGGCAGAAAAACATACAGATAGAAGCAGACTGTGACAGCCATATCTGCATCAGGCATGATGCAAAATGGACTGCCGAAGCATTCGGAAATATTCTGGACAACGCCATTAAATATACGCCGGAAGGCGGAACTATCCGGATAAGCGTCCGGCCGTGGCAGTTTTATACCCGCATCGATATTTCTGATACCGGAATCGGCATTGCTCCTGAGCATTACCATGACATATTCAAGCGCTTCTACCGCACACAGGAAGCTGCCACTGCCGAAGGCGTCGGACTCGGGCTGTATCTGGCCCGCGGCATTATTACAAGGCAGAAAGGCTATATCAGCGTAAAATCAGAACCCCAGAAAGGCTCCGTCTTTTCAGTCTTTCTGCTGAATGATTCCATAAAAGCAATTCAGGAGATAAAACCCAATGGAAATCGTAACGATTCATAACCTGAAAAAATATTTCGGCAAAGGTGCCCGTCTGGTCAAAGCCCTTGACGGCATCAGCCTTTCGATTGAAAAACACAAATTCACAGCCATCACCGGTGCATCCGGCTCCGGCAAAACAACACTCTTACATATCATAGCCGGACTGTACCAGCCGACGGAGGGAACCGTCATTGTTGACGGCATCCATTTATCCAGTCTGAACGAAGACCAGCTGACGGTTTACCGCCGCAGAAAAACAGGCTTTGTATTCCAGGACTATAACCTGATTCCGGAACTTACGATACAGGAAAATATTTTATTTCCCCTTGCCCTGGATGATTCCCGCCCGGACAGGGAATTTTTTGCAAAAATCGTAACTGCCCTGGAATTACACGATAAATTAAACTGTTTTCCCTGCATGCTTTCCAGCGGCGGCCAGCAGTGTGCAGCCATTGCCAGAGCCCTGATTACAAAGCCGGCCATTATCCTGGCCGATGAACCGACCGGGAGCTTTGATGCAAAAACCAGCCAGAATGTAGCCGGGCTTTTAAAAATGACTGCCGAAACCTTTCACCAGACACTGATTATGATTACACACAATCTGGAGCTTGCCCAGATTGCCGACCATGTCATCCGCCTGCAGGACGGCCGGATTGTGCCTTTTTCCTGATACTATCCCAATGTTACAAAAATGTGCCTTTTTTGTACCTTCCCTGTAACATTGCCATGTTATGCTTGCATCAGCAAAAACATCAGGAGGCCATGTCATGAATGAAATGTTAAAAACGCTTGCCCGGCGCAGCTTTGCCGCCGGCAGGGCGCGAAACCTTATCGCCGTGCTTGCCATCGCACTGTCGGCTGCCCTGTTTACATCGGTCGCAGCCATTGCAATAGGCTCCATGCAGTCTATGACGCTTGCCATGCAGATACAAAAGGGCAGCAAATCCGACGGTGATTTCCGCTATATGACTGCGGAACAGTTCGAAACCATGAAACAGGCGGATTTTATCCGGACAGCCGGCCTGCGCATGCCCGCAGCATTTTTATCGAATACCCGCCACCACTCCATTGAATTTAACGTTATGGACGAAGCGCAGGCGGAGCTGTCCTTCTGCATGCCCAGCCACGGGCGCGTGCCGCAGGCAGCAGACGAAATCGCAGCCTCAGACCTCGCGCTGCGCGACCTGGGCGTGGAGCCGGAAACCGGGGCAGAGGTTACGATTGCATTTACCGCACACGGCAACACCTATCAGCTGCCGGTAACCGTATCTGGCTGGTATGAAGCTTCCAGCAGCCAGATAAGCATTATGTGGGCCGGGACTGCGTTTCGGGATGCCCACCCGGATATTTTCGAATACACCTTCCGCCAGGACGGCGAAATTGCCGGCACTTACTGGTCTGATTTCCTTGCGGACAGCTCCGCGGGACTGGAGAAAAAAATTAAAGACCTGTCCGTGCGCCTGGGCGGAAACCCGGATGACCTGAACGCAGAAAACTACCTTCCCGCAGTCATCAATACAGCGTCGCACCAGACCTTTGAGTCTGATTCTCTTATGATGGCTGCGGTATTTATCCTGCTGTTTCTTTTCTGCGGATATCTTCTGATTTACAACGTGTTTGATATTGCAGTCATGAAGGAAATCCGCCGGTACGGGCTTTACCGCACGATAGGCATGAGCCGCAGCCAGCTGAAAAAACTCATACTCCGCCAGGCTCTCTGGCTGTCCTGCATCGGCATTCCGCTGGGACTGGCAGCCGGATTTGCAATCGGCAGGGCTGCCCTTCCGTTTATTATGAACACCATATCCAGCGGCTATGAGAAAATGCCTGCGGGTGTGTCTCCTTCTCCTGTCATTTTTCTGGGCGCAGCACTGCTGACAGTACTGACCGTATTTATCAGCACGCGCAAGCCAGTGCGCATGGCGGCAGACATTCCGCCTGTCGAAGCATTCCGTTATACGGAACACAGCACCACAAAGCGCACCCAAAGAAAAAGTGCACCAGGCGCAGGCATTGCCCGCCTCTCCTGGTCGAATTTAGGGCGGAACCGACGCCGCAGCGCCTTTATCATCACATCCCTGATGCTGTGCATCCTGCTGCTGAACGCTGCCGGAACCATATCGGCCAGCCTGGATATCGAAAAGCAGGTCTCTTTTATGATTCGCAGCGATTTTGCCATTACCAGTGCAGCCAGCACAAACGGCATCAAAGGCTTTGTACTGCGCAGGGATGCCCTGAGCAGCCAGGCCATTCAGGATATTTCCAGCCAGCCGGGCATTACGGAAGGGGCACCGGTATACAAAAACACGGCAGAAGATACGGACGTGACCTACGATTTCGGGCGCACGCTTGCACCGGAAACCATTACCAGCGAAACCAGCGGGCTGGACTTTGCTTTTGACGAAACCAGCATGAAATTTGGCATTGGCGATGACGGGCGTCCCATCTGCAATGTTTATGGCATGGAAGAAAGCGCGATTGCCCGCATGGATTTGCGGGAAGGCGAAACGGATGCCCATGCACTTTACCAGAAAATGCTGGACGGCGAAGGCGTGCTTGTCGGCGTAGACGTGGACCGCGTCAGTATGCTTCCGATTCAGGAACTGGATTTTACCGATATCGGCCAGGCCATAACCGTTTATAAAAACGGAAAGCCTGTCCGAAAGCTGCCCGTTCTGGCAAAAGCTGCCATAAACGGGGACGACGCGGAAATCGGATATACCTGCAACGGCCCCCTGGAAGTTGGCGGAGACGGCCTGTTCCTCTACCTGCCTTCGGACATTTACAGGCAGCTTTATGACGAGCCGGTTATTTACAAGTACGCTTTTAATGCAGAAAAAAGCCATCAGGCAGAAATAACCCGGTATCTGGAAAATTATACATCCAATACGGACACAAGCGTCAGCTTCCTGACATCCCAGTCAGCACGGGACGATGCTATGAGCACGCGGACAATGATTCATTTTACAGGCGGGCTGGCAGGTGCCATTTTAGGCTTTGCAGGCGTACTGAATCTTATCAATACCATAATTACAACCATTCTGGCCCGCCGCCACGAATTTGCCACGATGCAGAGCATCGGCATGACAAAACGCCAGCTCACGAAAATGATGGTACTGGAAAGCGTGTATTATGCGCTCTTTGCCAGCCTGTTTGGACTGCTGCTCTCAGCGCTTTCCAGCCTGACGCTGATTCGCGGCATCCTGAAATCCATGTGGCAGTATACCTTTCATTTCACACTGCTGCCTGCATGCGCCGCCAGCGCTGTCCTGCTGGCTGTGGCTGTCATTGTGCCAGTGGTGGCGCTCAGATTTTTCAACCGGGGCAGCATCACCGAGCAGCTGCGTGTAGCAGAATAATCTGGCATCATCAGTAAATATGAATCAGTAAATATGAATCAGAAATTATGAAAAACAGGAAGGAAACTCATCTTATGGAAAGCATTTTAAAAGCATCCGGACTGAAAAAATATTATGGCAGAGACAATACCGTCGTAAAAGCACTCGACGGCATTAACCTGGAAATCGAACGTGGCCGCTTTACCGCCATCATCGGCACTTCCGGCAGCGGAAAATCCACCCTGCTCAATATGCTGGGCGGGCTGGATCGACCCACCTCCGGCAGCGTAAAGGTCGACAAGTTCGAACTGAGCAATCTCTCGGACGACGATCTGACCGTATTCCGCCGCCGTTCCATCGGATTTATTTTCCAGAATTATAACCTGGTACCAATCCTGAATGTGTATGAAAATATCGTGATGCCCATTCAGCTGGACGGAAAAAGACCAGATGAAGTATTTATCG
>CAJTSV010000010.1:48340-63423 GCA_910579075.1 uncultured Eubacterium sp. | reverse complement strand
TAATTGCGGTAATCATCCCGCATCCCGTTTTCATCCCGCACCCGCCCGGCTACGGAATACGCCTGGCAGGGCGGGCCGCCGATAATCAGGTCTGCGCCGCCTTCTTTCCGGATAAAATAATCCAGCCCTTTTCCGCTTCCAAACACCTCGTCCTGCCAGCCGGCGAACAGTTCTTCTTCCCTCTGGATATCAAACTGCATAACGCGTTCCTGTGCGTCCTTTTCCTTCCACTTTGTTTTCAGCCTGTGGCGCAGCGTATTCACCTGCGGGGCCAGCCACTCCACGGCAGCAATTTCCTTATATTTCCCGGTCTGCAAAAATCCTTCGGTCAGCCCGCCGCACCCGGCAAATAAATCTATCATATTTAATTTCCTGCACATCCTGTCAGCCCTTCCCATCTGTTTCGGATTCCTGCGTCAGACGCTCTTATCTCCTCAGATATTCTTTCAGCTTTGCCGCAACCGCCTGCCCGAGCATTGGCGGCACGGCATTGCCTACCTGCTTGTACTGCTGGGATTTATTTCCATAAAAAATAAAATCATCCGGGAAGCTTTGCAGCCTTGCGCTTTCCCGCACGGTCGGAATCCGGTTGTATTTATAATGAAAATGCGACCTGTGGCCTGTATTTATCGTCAGGGAAGGCCGTTTGCTGTGATATCTGGTGAGTGCTTCGTGGTATTTGTACATACCCCGGTACTGCTCCGGAAGCGCCTTATAATTCTTCCCCTCCGGGACAAGCGCAATCATCTTTTTCGTCTTTTCAATCGGGATGCTGCCGATATGATTGTACACCTTATCGGAACGCACGCGCATTTTCTTCTGGTAATCCGTCATGGCAGCAGACGCATACTCCTGTACTTCCCCGCCATAAATAATCTCGCCCTGTTTTGTCTGCAGGGAAGGCAAATCGCCAATCGCTTCCTCACAGGTCACATAATGCTCCGGCAGCGTATCGCCATCCGGAAACGCAAATTCTTCCCCGGAATCCTTGAGCCCGACAAAAAACACACGCCTGCGTATCTGCGGAATGCCGTAATCCGGCGCATACAAAAGCCTGGGTACCATATGGTACCCGATTTCTTTGAAATCCGCCTTAACCCGTTCTGCACCGATACCGTGATTGGTAAGCAGCATCCCCGGCACATTTTCCAGAACAACCGCCTGCGGCCTGACCCGGTCGGCCAGCTTTACCATAGCCAGGTAAAGCGAGTTGCGCTTATCGTTCATATCCCGCGGCCCCGCAATGGAAAATCCCTGGCATGGCGGCCCGCCCACCAAAACATCCAGCTCAATCTGCTGTTCCAATAAAAAGCTTTCTATTTTATCGATATTTTCATGATGAAATAAATCCAGCTGCATCGCCTGTGCCTGCCCGTGATTTTCCTGAAACGTCTTTAATGCAGCTTCATCAAAATCCACGCCCAGCACGACCTCATAGCCTGCATCATAAAACCCTCTCGATAATCCGCCAGCACCGGAAAATAAATCCAGGCATGTAAACTGTTTCCTGCTCATGACAATCCTCTTTCTGCTTTCTGACAACCGCAATATAAAGCATTATAATACACAATGCCCCGATTCTCAACTGTAAATTCGACAGTTTGGGCAAACGCCGGGCTTTTCCCCGCAGCAGCTCATATTTTCAAATCCATCAGACAGAATCTTTCATTGCAGCGTCACCAGAAAAATGATATACTTTCCTCATACGCAGATGATTGGAGGGAACCAGTTGAAAATACTTGACAGTATTATAAGCATCCGCGAACTGGAACATAAAGGCTGCTTTCCATTTTCCGAATAATTTTTACAAAAAGCACAACCGGCATCAAGGAGGATTTGCAAATGCTTTTAAAAGATATTTCTGCAGGCGAAAGCTGCATTGTAGAAAAGCTCAATCTGCCATTTCAGATGGAACGCCGCCTGGAAGCCCTTGGGATGACGCAGGAATCGAGGATTTCGGTGTTAAACCGCAAGGGAAAAGGAATTATGATTATCAAGCTGCGCGGTGCCCGTTTTGCACTGGGCTATCACATGACGAAAAATATTACTGTGCGTAAAGCGGGGGAAACATCATGAAAGAAAATTTAACGATTGGATTTATCGGAAACCCCAACTGCGGAAAAACGACGCTGTTTAACGCCTATACCGGGGCAAATTTAAAAGTGGCTAACTGGCCTGGTGTTACGGTCGAAAAAGTGGAAAGCGCTATCCGCAGCCATGACCTGAATATCCGTCTGGTAGACCTTCCAGGCACTTACAGCCTGACTTCTTATACAATGGAAGAAACGGTTTCCAGGCAGTTTATTTTAAGTGGCGAAGTAGACGTTGTCATCAACGTGGCAGACGCTTCTTCCCTCGAACGCAGCCTTTACCTGACGCTGCAGCTGTTAGAACTGGGCAAGCCCGTCGTGCTCGCGCTGAATATGATGGATATCGTCGAAAAGCGCGGCATGGAAATCGACCTGCACCGGCTGCCCGAAATGCTCGGCATCCCGGTTATTCCGGTTTCTGCCAGAAAGCGCAGCGGCCTGGACTCACTGCTGCATGCAGCGGCCCACCACAAAGGCCAGGCAGACCCGGACAGCCTGATTCACCACCATAAAAATCCGGCCAGGCATGTCCACGACCACCACTCGGAATTTGCCATGGTCTATTCCGACGGCATCGAAGACCGGATTGACCAGATAATTACTGCCTTAAAAAAGAAATACCCCGAGCTTTCAAATTACCGCTGGCACGCCATCAAGCTGCTGGAACACGATACGGAAATTTCGGAAAAATACCCGGTAAGCCTGCCAGACATACTGGACAAAAATTACGAATCGCAGATTATTAATGAAAAATATGATTTTATTTCCGAAATCACCCACGAGGTGCTGCTGCACAAGCAGCGCCAGGACCAGTTTACCGAACGCATCGACCGCGTGCTGACCCACGCATTCTGGGGCGTTCCGGTTTTTCTCGGCATTATGGCAGCTGTATTTTTCCTGACCTTTGCCGTCGGCGACTGGATTAAGGGCTATTTTGAGACTGCCATAGACTGGCTTTCCACCCTGGCAGAAAGCGGCATGCATGCGATACATACAAACCCGGTTGTACAGTCTTTGGTTATCGAAGGCATTATCGGCGGCGTTGGCACGATTATTACATTCCTGCCAAATATTTTCATCCTGTTTCTGGCGCTGGCTTTTCTGGAAGACAGCGGCTATATGGCGCGCGTTGCCTATGTAATGGAAGGACTGATGAGCAGGCTCGGGCTTTCCGGCAAGGCGTTTATCCCGATGCTGCTTGGCTTTGGCTGCACCGTTCCGGCCATTATGGCATCCCGTGCGCTGGAAAGCAGGCGCGACCGCTATAAAGTCATGCTGGTCACGCCGTTTATGAGCTGCAATGCCAGGCTTACGATTTATATTCTGTTTGCGGAAATGTTTTTTGGAAAGCAGGCCATGCTTGCCGCATATTCCATGTATCTGATTGGAATTGCCGTTGCGATTCTCGTATCGCTGGCCCTGCATCTGCTGGACCGTAAGAAAAGCGACAACTATCTGCTGATTGAGCTGCCGGAATATAAAATGCCGGACGCACGGACAATCGGGATTTATGTATGGGATAAGGTCAGGGATTATCTTGGAAAAGCAGGCACAACGATTTTTCTTGCCACGCTGCTTATCTGGGTACTGCTGAATTTCGGCCCGCAGGGATATGAGCCGGATATGTCCGCAGGCTTTGGCGCCATGGCCGGCAGGCTGCTCGTCCCGGTATTTGCCCCAATCGGGCTTGGCTTCTGGCAGATTGCCGTCGCGCTGATTGCAGGCATCTCCGCAAAAGAAGTCGTCGTGTCCAGCTGCGCCGTTTTATTTGGCATTGTAAACGCAAACTCCGCATCCGGCATGGCAAAATTTGCCGATGTGCTGCAGGGAATCGGCTTCGGCCCGCTGAATGCATTCTGCCTGATGGTATTCTGCCTGCTCTATGTGCCATGTGCCGCAGCGCTGGCCGCCATTCAGAAGGAATCGGGCAGCTGGAAATGGATGGCATTTGTGACCGTCTTCCAGCTGGCCGTGGCATGGCTGGTTACGTTTCTGGTATACCGGATTGGGCTGGTGCTTTTTTAGCCTCAAAAACCTATGGCAGTGGATGCCGCTGCATATTACAGCGGCACCCGCCATCCTAAAACTGCTTCTTTTTCATAACTGCAAAAGACACCGCACACGAAATTCCCATCATGGCTGCTGCCAGAAGGCACAGTCCGGTTACTACAGCCGCATCGCCTGCCTGTTCTATTGTCTGCATGATTTCCGCATAATCAATGTGCAGTATTTCTGCCATCTTCACCGCTCCATAGCTGATGCCTGTCACAAGCAGAAAGACGACCAGCAGTGCAGTGCGGCCTTTCGCCGTACCGAATTTCAGCTGTACCGGAATCATAAACGACTGCATCGCTGCGGATGTCACCAGCGGGCCAATCAGCATCACAGCCCATTCCACGGCTTCCATCGGCTGCTCCTGCACAGCGGATATCCCGGCAGACAGCACAGAGCCCGCTGCCAGTACAATTCCAAGCAAAAGCAGTCCAAACCCGTATTTTTCCAGCACATAATCCCTGCGGCTGACCGGCAGTGTAAACAGAAATCCCATTCCGTTATTTTCTTCATCATAACCGATACTGTTTACTGACAGCATGGCGGCCATAGCGGCCCCGTAAAACATGGCATACGACTCACTGCCCTTTATCATAACGAAAGCACAGACTGCCGCCACGATAGCCAGAAACGATTTCTGGTTTTTTAACAGTTTGAAATCTTTGATTAATAATCCCTTCATCTTTTTTCACCTCTTGCCATCATAAGAATCAATTCATCAATGTTTCCTTTTTCCACCGTAATCTGCGGATAATTCTCCATATAAAAGCGTTTCTGGCTTGTCAGGCAGCTCACGCCATACGGTTCTTTTTTATACCGCAGGATATCATGCTTATCCAGGCTGTCGTACTGCTCCTGTGTCATTTTCAGCAGTGCATAGCTGTCCAGCAGCACGTCGGTATCTTCGTGGAATATGATTTTTCCATTCTGTATCATATAAAGGTCATCACAGAAGCCTTCCAGGTCACTGGCAATATGGGAGCTGATTAAGACAGCACGCCCGTCCGTTTCCATATATCCGCGCAGCATCCCGATAATTTCATCCCGGACAAGCACATCCATGCCCGCGGTCGGCTCGTCAAGGATAAGCAGCTGCGCTTCATGGCTGATGGCTGCCAGCACTTGGAGCTTGCGCTTCATGCCGGTGGAAAATTCCTTTATCTTTTTATCCAGCGGCAAATCAAATTTCCTGCAGTTTTCCAGAAACTGTTCACGGTGAAACGCCGGGTACATGCTTGCCAGCACCGGTACCAGGCTGCGGATATCCAGATAACCGCTGAACCCGGAATCTGCCAGCACGGTTCCGATTTTCTGCCTGTCCTGGGAATTCAGCTTATCTGCCGGCTTTCCCAATACCTGTACCCTGCCGCTGTCACAGCTGATTAACCCGAGTATGGCCTTAAAGGTCGTGCTTTTTCCTGCGCCATTTGGCCCAATCAGCCCGGTAACACATCCGGGACGTACCTGCATGGAGCAGTCCATGCCAAATTCTTTATACTGTTTTTTCACATGTTCCAGTTTTATCATTTTCTAATCCTCCAGCACAATCTGAAATAATTCTGTCAGCTCCTGGTCACTCATGCCGCAGCTTCTGCCTTTGCGGATAGCCATATCGAAATCGGCTTCCACCTCTTTTTTCTTTTCTTCCAGCAGAATACCCTGATTCGCAAGCGTCACAAAGCTTCCTTTTCCATGCACTGTTACAATAAATCCTTCCTCATCCAGTGCATCATAGGCTTTTTTGACCGTCAGCGCACTTACCTTTATCTCCTTTGCCAGCGTGCGTACCGATGGGAGCATGGTCTGTTCCTTTAATTCCCCGTTCATAATTTTTGCTTTCACCTGTGTCACAATCTGCTCATAGATGGGCTGCATCGAGGAATTGCTGATGATAATGTTCAAATTCATTCCCCCTTTGTTATAAACAGTATATAACAGCATTGAACTGTTGTCAACTGTTTTATACTGTTTATCCAAAAATTTCCTATTTTGCTGCAATGCAAAACAGGCCCGCATGTTTCACACAGAAAAACCGGCATCTGTTTCCAGCCTGCCGGTTTTCCTGTCTTTCTTTATTCTGTTATTCTGTTTTTCTGTTATTCTGTTTTTCTGTTTCTCCTGTTTTCAGCAGGCAGCTTTTGTTTCTGTTTCCATTTGCAGTTCCTGTAACTTCGAGGTACAGTGCCCGTACAGAGCCAGAAAACGCACCCTCATTAAAACACCGACTGCCATATCCATAACGTTTCCGCGGAAAATAAAATCCCTGAATTCACTGATAAATCCTTTTGCCTTCATTTCAGCAGTCCTTTTCATAAGAAAGCGTCAGCTTCAAAATCTCATTCTGTGCCCGCAGCCCCGTTATCACGCCTGAGAGAAATGCCAGTTTTTCCGGCCCGCTGCTGCCCCTGATTTCACATTTCGTGCCTTCCACACTGCATTCCGCCTGGCTGTCCGCTTCCGCCACGCAGCCGCACAGCAGGTTTTTCTGTTTTTCCGTTATTGGCAGTGCTGTTTCCAGTTTTATCAGATACATATGCCTGTCTCCTTTTTCTTTCAGCATTCCCGGCATTTTCCTGTTTTATTCTTCCTGTTTTTTTATCGTAATTACTATTTGAAAACTATTTTTGATAAAACAAAAAAAGCGGTGACAGGCCCGCTTTTTTCTGAATTGCTGCAATATTCTATTTTATTCTGGCTTTCTGCTTTCTTCTATCTCATCAATCAAACCATCAGAATGTTTTCTAATCTCCTTATTCAGCTCTCTGGTTTTTATACTTCAAATATCAAATCCCCATAAGAAGGCATCGGCCACATATCCTTATCGACCATCATTTCCAGCTTATCAACCGGAGCCCGCAGCGCTTCCATGGCTGTTTTAATGACATCCCGGTAATAAACGGCCCGGTCGCGGCCTTCTTCCATGGCAGAACCGACCTCGTCTGCTTCCACCAGCTTCTTTAACGCGCCTTTTGTTTCTGCAAGAAGCGCAGATACTTCCCTAAGCAGCTCCGTCTGGACGCTGACGTCCGCATCACAGGCTGCCCGCACCCCGTTAATCGATGCTGCCAGTGCGGTCGTAAATTTAATAACTGCCGGAATAATCTGCTTGCCCGCAATGTCAATCATAGCCTTTGCTTCAATATTGGTCATTTTGGCATATGTTTCGTATTCAATCTCGACACGCGACTGCAGCTCTGCCTTTGTAAATACATTGAATTTTTCAAATACCGCAACGGACTTTTCTGCCGTATAAGCCGGGATGGCGTCTACCATGGACTTAATATTGGCCAGTCCGCGCCTTTCTGCCTCCGCAACCCATTCGTCCGAATATCCGTTTCCGTTGAAAACGATTCTCTGGTGTCCGGCTGCATACTGCTTGATTAAATCATGTACGGCCACATTAAAATCTTCTGCTTTTTCAAGCACGTCGCAGGCTTCGGAAAAAGCTTCTGCCACAATCGTATTTAATACCACATTCGACTGTGCAACGGAATCCTGGGAGCCGACCATACGGAATTCAAACTTGTTGCCGGTAAATGCAAACGGCGACGTGCGGTTGCGGTCTGTCGCATCCCTGCGGAAATCCGGCAGCGTCTTTACGCCCGTTTCCAGCATCTGCCGTTTAATGGAATGCGTCGCCATGCCCGTGCTGATTAACTGTGAAAATACGTCCTCAAGCTGCTCGCCTAAAAATACCGACAGAATGGCTGGCGGTGCTTCGTTTGCGCCAAGCCTGTGGTCATTCCCGACATCGGCCGCCGAAGCGCGCAGCAATTCCGCATGCTCATCCACCGCTTTGATAATACAGGTCAGCACCAGCAGGAACTGAATGTTTTCGTGCGGCGTAACGCCCGGCTCCAGCAGGTTTATCCCGTCATTGGTCACCAGCGACCAGTTGTTATGCTTGCCCGAGCCATTGACGCCTGCAAACGGCTTTTCATGGAGCAGGCACTGCAGGCCGTGGCGTCCTGCCACTTTTTTCAGCGTTTCCATAATCAGGTGGTTATCATCCACCGCAACGTTGCACTCTGCATAAATCGGTGCCAGCTCGTGCTGTGCCGGAGCCACCTCGTTATGCTGCGTCTTGGCCGATACGCCCAGCTTCCAGAGCTCCTTGTTGACATCGCGCATATAAGCGGCAATGCGTTCCCGGATTGTCCCGTAATAATGGTCATCCATTTCCTGTCCTTTTGGCGGCATTGCCCCAAACAGCGTGCGGCCTGTAAAAATCAGGTCCTTGCGCTGCAGGTATTTCTCCCGGTCTACAATAAAATATTCCTGCTCCGGCCCGACAGACGGCGTAACCTTTTTTGACGTCGTATTGCCAAACAGGCGGATAAGCCTGACTGCCTGTTCATTGATTGCTTCCATCGAACGCAGCAGCGGCGTTTTCTGGTCGAGCGCTTCACCCGTATACGAACAGAAAGCCGTCGGAATGCAGAGTGTCGCGCCCGCTGCATCCTGCCGGACAAACGCCGGGGAAGTGCAGTCCCATGCCGTATACCCTCTTGCCTCAAACGTCGCGCGCAGTCCGCCGGATGGGAAGGAAGAAGCATCCGGCTCTCCTTTAATCAGCTCTTTGCCGGAAAAGCTCATCAGCACTTTGCCGTTCGGCATTGGCGCTGTAATAAAGGAATCATGTTTTTCAGCAGTCACCCCGGTCAGAGGCTGAAACCAGTGTGTATAATGCGTGGCACCCTTTTCAATGGCCCATTCTTTCATTTCATGCGCAACAACATCAGCGGTCGCAAGGTCTAAGTCAGCACCATTTTCGATAATTTCCCTCAGTTTCTTATAAACCTTTTTCGGCAGGCGCGCCTGCATGACAGAATCATCAAACACATTTTCTCCAAAAATGTCTGCTACATTAAAATATTCGCCCATATTTTTTCCTTTTTTTCCTTTCTTTCCATCCAAACGGATATGTATGTTCTGAAAAAAAACAAGGATGCCCCACCCGGAACACCCTTGTTTGTTTCTTACTTACCATTAACATACACCAATTTTATGCGGATTACAAGACTTTCTTTTTTCTTTTCGGAATTTCAGGAATCATTTGAAAATTCATCCAGATTCTTTCCGATTTTTCAGCAGATTCACCAAATCCGCAGATTTAAGCTTTTCCTACGGAACCGAATAATTCCATTTTCTCTTTTACCGTAGCCTTGATTGCTTCTGCACCCGGTGCTAACAGCTTGCGCGGGTCAAAGCCTTTGCCTTCCTGGTCTTTGCCAGCTTCGATATATTTGCGGGTTGCTTCCTGGAAGGATAACTGGCATTCGGTATTTACATTGATTTTTGCAACGCCCAGAGAGATTGCCTTTTTAATCATGTCTTCCGGAATACCGGTACCGCCGTGAAGCACTAACGGCATGTCCCCTGTCTCTTTCTGTACGGCATCAAGCGTTTCGAAGCTTAAGCCTGCCCAGTTTTCCGGGTATTTTCCATGAATATTACCAATGCCTGCTGCAAGCATGTCTACGCCAAGGTCTGCAATCGCCTTGCATTCCTGAGGGTCTGCACATTCGCCAGCGCCTACCACACCGTCTTCCTCGCCGCCGATAGAACCTACTTCTGCTTCAATCGATAAGCCTAAGTTGTGGGAAACTGCAACCAGCTCTTTTGTCTTTGCAACATTTTCCTCAATCGGATAATGGGAACCATCAAACATGATAGATGTAAAACCTGCCTTGATGCACTTATAGCATCCTTCGTATGTACCGTGGTCTAAATGCAGTGCAACCGGAACCGTGATTCCGAGTTCTTCATCCATGGCTTTCACCATAGTGGCAACCGTCTTAAACCCTGTCATGTACTTTCCAGCACCTTCGGATACGCCTAAAATAACCGGGCTGTTCAATTCCTGTGCTGTTAATAACACAGACTTTGTCCATTCCAGGTTGTTAATGTTAAACTGGCCTACCGCATAATGTCCGGCTTTTGCTTTCTTGAGCATTTCTGCTGCTGATACTAACATGTCAAACTCCTCCATATTCTATCGATTTGATTTTTGTAAGGCATTGTGCCTTTTGCTGTTTTCATCATATCATTTTTTGCTGGAAAAATAAAGAACATTTTCTGATACATTCCAAAAAAGCCGGGCCACGAAAAAAATAAACTATTTTTTTCTCCGAAACGTCATATTTCCCATAAAAATGGTAGTATATAGGTAAAGAAACATTTTACCAGAACACAGCGGGGGTTCCAATGAACACATACAAGACATTCTGCGGCAAAGCGCTGGAAGACGACAAAATTATTGAATTATTTGATGCAAGGTCAGAAAAAGCAATTCAGGAACTCTCCAGTAAATACGGAGAATTATGCAAAAAAATTTCATACAATATTTTAAATGACTGGCAGGATGTCGAAGAATGCATCAACGATGCCTATCTGGGCATATGGAACCGCATACCGCCCGAGCGCCCCAATCCGCTGGCAGCTTATGTATGCCGGATTGTCCGCAATATTTCTTTGAAAAAATCCCGCTATAATCTTGCCCGAAAGCGAAACAGCTCTTATGATATTTCCATCCATGAACTGGAAGAATGCATTCCTGCGGGCAGAAATGCGAATCCTCATGCGCAGGAAATCCTGACAGAAGCGATTGAACGTTTTTTGGATTCGTTAGACCAAAACAGCCGGGTCATGCTGATAAAAAGGTACTGGTATGCGGATTCTGTCAGCGAAATAGCAAACGTCTTCGGAATGCGCGAGAACAGTGTCTCTGCAAAATTAATGCGGCTTCGAAGAAAACTGAAAAAATATCTGGAACAGGAGGGCATCCGGTTATGAAAGAAAAACATACCCACAAAGATTTACCTGCTTTTCAGGCTGCATGGGAACAAGTAAATGACCGTTTTTTAATAGAAGCTTATCATTTCTGTCCCGTAAAAACACACCGCAAAGCATATGTTACATATACCATTCTGGCCTCTATGCTCTGCCTTTCGTTTCTGGCTGCCAGATACTTTTCCTGGAACATGAGGCCGCCTGTCACTGTTTACGCTTACGGAACGAATGCGCAGCTTACCGAATCCCAGACGGTTACATCTGCAGGCACCATCAGCGACAGCGGTGAAATGAACGGAATTCCCCTGATGTTTTATGTATTAGGAGAAAATATAAAAAGCATCCGCTTTTCGTGTAAAAATGAATGGATAGAATTTATCGACTGGACAGAAAAAAGAGCCAGCTATGGATTAAGCAAAAATTTTACAGTTCCATATGGCTGCAGCGAAGAAGACTATTATTATCTGGTTATTTACTGGCGGCCCAGCAATCTCCTGCAAAAGCTGCAAAAAAGTAATCGTATTGCAGACCTTGCAGCAGAAGAAAAAAATGATTTGATTGTCATGGAAATAACAGATGAAAACGGCCGCTGCCATACCCAGGCCATCGAGCTGCACCTTAGTAATGACGGGCGTTTTCACGCATCTGTCCGCGATTATAAAATCAGGCCGGAAGACCATTTTATTTCGCTGCCAGACAGCCAGCCAATCAAACATATGCCATAAAATATTATTTTTAACTGTGACAGCATATCCTGTTTATAATTTCAGTCAGATACAGAAGGAGATTCCTATGAAACATTTTTTCTTTATTTATATTGTTTTATTGCTTATATGCTTTACAGGATGCTCAGGAAGTGTAAGTTCCAATCATCATACAAATACAGGCGATTTCTCAAAAATGAAAGAGGAGGTGAAAAAAGATATAAACCAAACACCCGCGGCATCAAAAGCAGATGATGAAAAAAATCAGACGCTGAAAGGAACTAACAGGCAGCATCTTTCTGATTCAGCACAGGAACCTCTTGCGGAACACATGCCTGATTCAGAACCTATAACATCCCAGGGAAACCTGCTTCCAGAATTATCCGAAGATGAACTTTCCCGAGCGCTGCAAACAGCAGGCGATTACTACCGTTCCATTCATCGTGAACCGCTTTCCATGAAACAGACACAAAGAAATCCCAGATATGACATTTATGAAGATTATGATGAAGCGGAACTTATATGCTTCGAGGTATCAGAAGAAAATGCTGCTGAAAAAAGATACATCACGCTTGGCAGCAAGGATAACTGGAATAGTTTTGAGGTTTTAAATGAAGGGTACTAATCATATATCACCAAAAAGGAGAATACATAATGAACTATAGAAAAATGATTTCAAAAACATTAATTGGTGCGCTAATAACAGGTATAGCATTGTTTCCATCAAATACAGCCACAGCAGCGGGCTACTCGCAGCCAAAAACTGCACCATACATATTTTCTGAATCAGCATCTTCGTCATTTGAGTCCAAAATCAACAATTTAAATCTGATTGACGAAGCTTATGAAAATATGATGGCTAAGGAAAACTACATTGTAGAATTAATCAGCAGACACAGCGGACAAAATACCTCATTTGACAAATGGAAATATAACCTTTCATATCTTCAAAAAAATTATGATGAAATTATGTCCATTGATAATATAAATAAATTCTACGTTGATTCGTATATTGAAGATTATGAAATAGTAACACAAACCCAAAATATGCCATTATCCCGTGACAATAGCGGCCAGAATAATCTATCTTCATACTCAACTTATTCTGCTAACGCCGCAGTCACCTATGCCACAAATTATGCCATGAATTACAATTCTGCTTACCCTGACTGGAACAGCTATGGGGGTGATTGCGCTAATTTTGTTTCACAATGTTTATATGCCGGCGGAAAGAGCATGAAAGGAACTCCCGGTACATCTGCTGAAGCAGACAATTGGTCAAATTGGTTTTCCAGAGGAAATACCTGTAATGTCAGAAATGTATCTTCAACATGGAGAGGTGCAAATGCCTTTAGAAACTTTTGGCAATCTAACTCGAATGGGTATCGCACTTTTTCTTCAACCGGATCCAGTGCCTTTAATTATGCCAAAGTCGGAGATGCCATTTCATTGTTAAACTCTAATGGAAGTGCTTATCATACTTTGATTATTATTAAAAAGCATTCTGCTAGTAATGATTTTACTGTTGCTGCACATACTAGTAATACTAAAACTAAAAAACTTAGTGAATATTCTCTATCCGGAGGATTTATTATTTACAAAATGTAAATTGAACTATTTCGTTTTATACAGCTAAGTGCTGATAATAGAAAAAGCTTCCATGCATTACCTGAAATGTCAAAGCTATACCCCTAGCTTCGAACGTAAAAGGCAGATTTGCAACATGGCATGTCATTCCATAATGTCTAGAAATGAATATCGCACTGCATTAGCCGTAAATTAAGCCTGTTGTCTGAAACAAGACAAAAGGCTTAATTTATGCGTGAAACTAATGCAGCGATTTACAAAAAACCGTATTGTTTTTCTGATAATGACCTGACAGCAGCTGTTCAGATATTTTCTGTGTCTGTTCTGGCAAGCATATCTCCAAACATCCCCACGGCCTTTATACCCGCAAAAGCCGGACTGTAAAATTCTCCCACTCGGATATTGATTTTTTCCATAATTCCGAATATAATGGATGCATATACGCTTGCACCAGACATACCGTAACCGAATACGCAGGAGGATTTATGGAATTAAACAGACTGGTAAAAATAGCATTTGACAAGCCGGAGCACTGTGATTCATGCGGCTGTGACCTGGAATATAAAGGAATCGGCCGCTACCAGTGTGTCAGCTGCGGCAATGAAATGCTGGATGACTACGGAAAAGTGAAAGAATATTTCAGGGTACACGGTTCTGCCCCGCTGTTTGAGGTTGTCAGGGAAACAGGCGTCAGCCGTGAAAAAGTCCGGCTGATTTTAAGCGGCGACTATCTGGACATCCGCAACTGACGGTGCGTTCTGCCGCCGGATTCCGCAGCCGTGCGTTCTGCCGCCGGACATCCCCATGGCACATCCCTGCAGAATCCGCCTGTTTTTAATCTTCCCTGGCTTTCACCATAATTTCGACAGCCTGGTGGCAGTTTTTAATCTCTGTTTCCATATGCGTGCCGCCATATTCCCCGTCCAGCGTCCATGGCACTGCCTTTTCTGCCAGAAACCGGATTCTGCCTGTCTTAAAGGAATAAATCAGCTCTGTATTATCAACCCTCGCGAGCAGGGATGTAATAATCTCGTTTAATTCCAGCGGGTTTTTCGGCCGCTTGATAAGCGTCACTTCAAACACGCCGTCATCCAGCAGCACATTTTTCCCGGCAATCTGCTTAAATCCGCCCACGGATATGGAATTGGAAACCATTCCGTAAATAAATTCGCCTTCCAGCAAAACATCCTCATATTCCACCTGCATGTTATATGATTCGATTTCCAGAAGGCTTTTTGCCCCCTGCAGGATATAAGCTGCATGGCCCAGCAGGTTTTTCAGCTCCTGGTTTGTCTGGTAGGACACTTCTGTAAAAATCCCGAATGCCGCTACATAAATAAAACTGTTATCATTAAACTGCCCGACGTCACACGCAAACCGCTCTCCCCAGAGTGCTGTTTCAGCTGCTTTGAGTACATTTTTCGGAAGCTTTAAAGAATTTGCAAAATCATTCGTGCTTCCCATCGGAATATATCCGATTGGCCTTTTTTCCGAAAGGCGCATCATGCCGGTCACTGCTTCGTCCAGCGTGCCGTCCCCGCCGCTGCATACAATCAGGTCATAGTCCCTGCTTTCACGCTCCACGGTGTCTGCCGCGTCCCCCGGGTACTGCGTCGGGCGGACGGTAACCTGATAATCGCTTTTTACCATAAGGTCAATAATATCTGCCAGTTTTGCCTTAATCGAAGCTTTTCCTGCGTGGGAATTATAAACAAATAATAATTTTTTCATGCCTGGTCATTCCTTTTTTCATAGCCTGTCTGTTCTGCTGCTTCTTCTAATTTGCGCAGCCTGTGATTGACGCCTGATTTTCCAACCGGCGGGCTGCATAAGGTCCCCAGCTCTTTTATCGCGGCTT
>CAJTSV010000010.1:14281-48330 GCA_910579075.1 uncultured Eubacterium sp. | reverse complement strand
CGGGTATTCCATGCGAAGCCGCGCCATTTCCTGCAGCTGCCTGGAAAGCTCTTTCAGCTTTCCCTGCTTTTGCAGAAAACGGATGGCTTCCTTCTGGCGGCAGGCTGCACTGACTGTTTTGTTAATATTTGCCGTTTCACAGTTCACACGGCGGTTAATATCATTGCGCATTTCTTTTATAATACGCACATTTTCCAGATTCATCAGTGCGGCGTGCGCCCCCATGACGTTCAGCGCATCTACAATCTGCGAGCCTTCTTTCAGGTATACGATTTCATGATTCTTGCGTGATACGATTTTTGCATCCAGCTCAAATGCCCGAAGCTGTTCCCGCACCTGCTGCGCTTTGTCACGCGCATTGCAGACAATTTCAAAATGATAGGATTTCTTCGGATTGCTGATGGACCCGGATGTCAGAAACACGCCCCTTAAAAACGCCCGCCTGCAGCAGCTTCTTTTCAGCAGCGCATCACAAACCCGCAGCCCCTCATGAATCCGGCCGTCCTGCTCCATAATCTGCAGGGACAGCAGCAGCCTGCGGACATCCTGCTGCGCAGTCAGCTTTACCACATGGGAAAGCTTGTTTTTCTGCTGCAGGTGGTGCACCTGGGTGACCTCTGCCGCAAGGCCGGCTGCCCGCAGCAGCCCCTGATAGCGCAGCGCCGCCTGCTCCTGCTCTGTCACAAATACAACGTACAGGCAGCCGCCTTCTTTTTGCATGCTTCCGGCTCCGCAGAGCATTCCGGCCAGTTCTGCAAGCCGGCAGTGTGCTGCCCGGCTTTCCGCAGACAGCAGCTCCCGTTTCACCTCACTGGAAAATGACATGCACAGCCCCCTCTTTCCTTCTGCGTTTTCTTTCCATAAAGGCTCCGCTTCATGCCTGTTCCTGCCTGCGCTTGGCATCTTTTTCAATATCGCGGTGTTCGATTTTCAGCCCGTAAGCCGGGTCTGTATATTCCCCCGATGTTTCCGCCGCTCTCTGCAGGCGCTGGTACAGTTCATTGGCAAGCGTCACGGAGCGGTGCTTTCCACCGGTACAGCCAATGCTGATAACAAGCTGGTTTTTTCCTTCGGCAATATAATTCGGAATCAGAAACCGGAGCATATCTTCCAGCTTATTTAAAAATACATGGGCTTCTTCGTATTGCAGCACATAATCCTGGATTTCTTTATCATTGCCGCTTTTTGCCCGCAGCCCTTCCACATAGTAGGGATTTGGCAGGAACCGGACGTCAAACACGAGGTCGGAATCTGCCGGAATCCCGTATTTAAATCCAAAGGACAGAATATTTACAAACAGGCTCTGGTATTCTTTGTTATTGACAAATATTTTTTCCAGCTCGATTTTTAACTCTCTTGTCAGAAGCCGGCTTGTATCGATAATGTAATCGGCATGTTCTTTCAAAAAAGCCAGGCGGCTGCGTTCCCTGCCGATGCCCTTATCCACGCGTTCCCCATGTGCCAGCGGATGGCTGCGCCTTGTTTCCTTGTACCGCTTGACCAGCACGGCATCCTCGGCATCCAGAAACAGAATCTCGCATTTCCTGCCGCCCGCGTGAAGGTCTTCGAGCACGGCCCGCATCTCGTCCAGGTTCTGCCCGTTTCGCACATCAATGCCAACCGCAACCTTCTGCAATTCTTCCGTAGCCGTGTCAGACAGCTCAAAAAAACGTTCTACAAGCGGAATCGGCAGGTTATCCACACAGTAGTAGCCCATATCTTCCATCATTTTCAGCGCCGTGCTTTTCCCCGCGCCCGATATTCCTGTCAAAATTACAAAACGCATGTCATCCTCCCCCTTTTTCCTGTACCGGCTTTTGCCTGTTCCCGGTCATGCCGTCATGGTCAGCTATTCAAATTCCCCAATACACTTTACTTCCATTTCCAGTGCCACGCCGGAATGTTCCAGCACTTTCTGCTGCACCTGGCGGATAAGCCCGCGGATATCCGCAGATGTGGCATTTCCCGTATTGATGACAAAGCCGCAGTGCTTTTCGGAAACCTGCGCGCCGCCCATGCGAAATCCAGCCAGCCCGGCTTCCATAATAAGCTTTCCGGCAAAATTCCCCTGCGGGCGCTTAAACGTGCTTCCCGCGCTCGGATATTCCAGCGGCTGCTTTTCGATTCTGCGCTGTTTTAAGTCATCCATGCGGGCCTGTATTTCTTCCGGCCGCCCCGGTGCCAGCCGAAACTGCGCTTCCAGCACGGTCAGGTGCTTTTGGGGAATACAGCTGTGGCGGTAGGACAGGTCTAATTCCCCGCATTCCATTTCCAGCACCTGCCCGTCCTGTGACAGCACCTTCACCTTTTCCAGCACGTCTTTCATTTCCCCGCCGTAAGCTCCTGCATTCATTACAACGGCACCGCCGACAGAACCGGGAATCCCGGCTGCAAATTCCAGGCCCGCAAGCCCTGCCTTTAACGCCGCGCCAGCTGCCTGTGACAGCAGCGCCCCCGCACTGGCTGTCACACAGGTACCGTCTGCCTGCACATGGGCGTACTGCCTGGTAAACGCAATCACCACGCCCCGGATGCCCTGGTCTGCGGCCAGAAGGTTGCTCCCATTGCCGATAATCTGGTACGGCATCTGCTCCCTGCGGCAGAGTGCTGCCACGTCCGCCGCCTGCTCCGTGCGCGGCATGACAAAATAATCAGCCGGCCCGCCTGTGCGGAACGTCGTGTGGCGGCTCATTGGTTCGCTGCATAATACCTGCTCTTTGGAAAGTATTGTGCACAATTTTTGATAAAATGCTGCATGCTCCATATCTGATTTCTTTCTAAAATTATTTTATTACTATTTTTGTTCAGGCTTCTGCCAGAAACGCCAGATACCCCCGGTAAGCTTCATATAAATCTGCCTTGCTGATAATTTCCCACGGCGCATGCATGTTCAGCACCGCAACGCCGCTGTCAATGACCTCCATGCCATATTCTGCCAGAATATATGCAATCGTGCCGCCGCCGCCCTGGTCTACTTTGCCAAGCTCCGCGGTCTGGAACGCTACCTCATTGCGGTCAAAAATATCACGCAGGTGTGCCATGTATTCTGCATTGGCATCATTGGAACCGGACTTTCCGCGTGAGCCGGTATATTTGTTAAATACAATGCCCTTGCCAAAATAAGCCGCATTTTTCTTATCCGAAACAGACGGGAAATTTGTGTCATAAGCAGCGCTGACATCCGACGAAAGCACCCTGGAATTCGCCAGCGTGCGGCGCAGGGCCAGCTCACTGTACTGCCCGGCTGCATGCAGCACCTCGGCAGTCATATTTTCAAAAAAGCGGGATTTCATGCCCGTGGCACCGACACTGCCGATTTCTTCTTTATCCACCAGCAGGCAGACACTGGTACGCTCCGGCACGCCTTCAAGCCCAAGCATTGCCATAAAGGACGGATAAGCGCATACACGGTCGTCATGCCCGTAGCCCATAATCATGCTGCGGTCAAATCCATAGTCCCTTGCTTCGCCAGCCGGAACCACTTCGATTTCTGCCGACAGGAAATCTTCTTCTTCCACCTGGTATTCGTCTGCCAGTATCTGAAGAATATTTGCCTTGACGCGGTCTTTCATCCTGCCTTCTTCTTTGCCGCCTTCGTTTCCTTCTTCTTTTAATTCAGCCGGAATGCTGCCAATGAGGATATCCAGGTTTTCCCCTTCGACCACCTTAGCTGCTTTTTTCTCCATCTGCTCGCCTGCAAGGTGTATCAGCAAATCGCTGACGCCGAATACCGGGTCTCCCGGCTTATCCCCAATGCTGACCGGTATCACCGTGCCGTCTTTTTTTACAAAAACGCCATGCAGCGCAAGCGGAATTGCCAGCCACTGGTATTTCTTGACCCCGCCATAGTAATGCGTGTCTAACATCGCCATTTCCGTATCTTCATACAGCGGATTCTGCTTCAAATCCAGACGCGGCGAATCGATATGCGCGCCGAGAATGTTCATCCCCTGTTCCATCGGCTGTTTCCCGATTATATACATGGCCAGCCCTTTGCCCATATTGGACGCGTATACCTTATCGCCAGGCTTTAACGTTTCACCGGCCCTGATAATTTCTTCCATTTTTGTAAATCCGGCGTTTACCGCCATTTTGGCAAATTTTGCCGTGCATTCACGCTCGGTCTTGCACCCGGAAATAAACTGCCTGTATTTTTCAGCAAAGTCCAGCAGCCCGGCGCGTTTTCCTTCGGGATATTTTTCCCAGATATTTTTTCTTTCCATAATAATACTGTTTCTCCATCTGCTTCTTTTATTTGATTATGATAAAATATCATAAAACCAGCTGGCATAAACCGCCTTCACATTCCTATCATCCCATTGCACAGCCGTGAATATACACGGCACCGCACTCTTTTTCCGGCAGATTCATCCTGCCTGCCGGCAAATCACGCCTGCGGGCAAAGCAGTCCATACATGCCCGCATCCGCTCCATGCCATCCATCACATGGACATTTATCAGGAATTATCCCTGGAGAGATTTTCCTGCACGCGCCTGCAAAGCTCCTGAGCCGCATTGTAGCCCATCTTTTTCTGCCTGTGGTTGACAGCGGCTGCCTCACAGATAAGCGCCAGGTTCCGGCCCGGGCGGATTGGCAGGGAATGGCATACGACTTTTGTGTCTAAAAACTCCGTATACTCCTGTTCCAGTCCCATGCGGTCGTACTCATTATCCTTTTTCCAGTCTTCCAGTTTAATAACCAGGTCGATGCTCTGCTTTTCCTTCACACACTCCACGCCATACAGCGCCTTTACATCGATAATGCCAATGCCGCGCAGCTCGATAAAATACCGGGTAATATCCGGCGAAGTCCCAATCAGGGTGCGTTCATTAATTTTGCGTATTTCCACAACATCATCGGTCACAAGGCGGTGTCCGCGCCGGATAAGCTCCAGTGCCGTCTCGCTCTTGCCGATGCCGCTCTCGCCCATAATCAGAAGCCCCTCGCCATATACATCGACCAGAACGCCATGAATGGAAATGCAGGGTGCCAGTTCTTCATTTAACACACGGATAATTTCAGCCGTAATGCTCGACGTCTTGCGCTCGGTACTGAGCACCGCCACATTATGCCTGCGGGCGATATCCAGAAAATTATCTTCCGGTATCAGGCCGCGGCAGAAAACAATACACGGAATATCGTAAGAACAGAATGCTTCAATCGCGGCCGTCCGTTTATCCGGCTCCAGCTGCCGCAGATAGGCGTATTCGACCATGCCTACTATCTGCACGCGTTCTTTTGGAAAATATTCGAAATATCCGCAAAACTGCAATGCCGGCCGGTTAATCTCAGACACGGTAATTTCGCGGATGCCCAAATCAATTTCATCCGTTAAATTTTTCATATGAAATAAATCTGCAAATCGCTGTACATTGACACCCTTCATTTTGTCTTCCTCCTAAACACCTGTATCAATATTAGTGTATCATATAATATGCGTGACAGCAATCTGTACGCATGGGAAATTTAAGCATTGTTATGGATTCTGGTTACTGGTCACGGAGTGAACAGGAACCATCCCGGAAATACTGGTATACCGCCAGCGCCGCCTTCTCATTCATGCTTTCTGCCTCGCACAGCTGTTCCACCGTTGCTTCCCGGATAGCGTCCATGGACTGAAAACAGCGCATCAGCGCTTTCCTTCTGGCCGGCCCGATTCCCGGAATATCATCCAGCACCGAATGCACCTGTCCCTTGCTGCGCAGGGAGCGGTGGTATTCAATCGCAAACCGGTGCGCTTCATCCTGAATCCTTGTAATCAGTTTAAACCCTTCCGAATTTTTATCAATCGGCAGCTCGGTATTATGAAAATAAAGCCCCCTCGTGCGGTGGGAATCATCCTTTACCATCCCGCAGACCGGAATGGACAGGTGCAGCTCATCCAGCACCTGCAGGGCAATATTGACCTGCCCGCGTCCGCCGTCCATCATAATCAGGTCCGGAAACCTTGTAAAGCTGCCATAGGCATCTTCCAGGTTTTTTTCCGCGCGTTCCCGGCGTTCTTCCATGCCATGTACAAAACGCCGCGTCAGCACCTCATGCATGGAAGCGTAATCATCCGGCCCGGTTACCGTGCGCAGCTTGAATTTGCGGTAATCGCTGCGGCACGGCCTGCCTTTTTCATATACTATCATAGAACCGACGCTTTCAAAGCCGTTCGTATTGGAAATATCAAATGCTTCCACACGGCTGATTCCCGGCAGGCCCAGAATATGGGCAATTTCCTTCATGGCTCCAATTGTCCTTCCTTCTTCGCGCCTGAGCCGCTCTTTATCCTGGTTCAGTACAAGCCTTGCGTTTTTCTGCGCCAGGTCTACCAGCTTTTCTTTCATGCCCTTGCGCGGCACCCGGATATATACCTTCTGCCCGCGCTTTTCCGAAAGCCACCGGGCAATGATTTCGCTTTCCTCAATCGCTTTCTGGAGCATGATTTCTTTCGGGATAAACGGCGTTCCGGCATAATACTGCTTGATAAAAGAAGCCAGAATCTGTTCTGTAGTATTGCCGGTTTCAATTGTGACATAAAAATGCTCCCGTCCAATCAGCCTGCCATCGCGGATAAAAAACACTTGCACAACGGCATCCCGGTCGTCTTTGGCAAGCGCGATAATGTCCTTGTCCTCGCCGTCTGAATTGGTTACCTTCTGCTTTTCCGATACCTGGCGCACGCTGTTCATCAGGTCGCGGTACTCCTTTGCTTTTTCAAAATCCAGCTGCGCGGATGCTGCCTGCATTTTCTGTTCCAGTTCTTCCAGCACCGGCTTGTAATTTCCATTCAAAAAATCCATGGCCTTTTTCATCTGCACGCGGTAATCTTCCGGGGAAATATATCCCTGGCACGGTGCCTGGCACTGGTGGATATGGTAGTTCAGGCACGGGCGCTCTTTTTTGGTATCGCGCGGAAGCTGCCTGTTACAGGTTCTGAGCTGGTACAGCCTGCGGATAAGCTCTATCGTATCTTTGACAGCACCTGCACTGGTATACGGCCCGAAATACTGCGATTTGTCTTTTTTCATCTGACGCGAAAAAAGGACCCTGGGGTATGTCTCCCCCAGCGTCACTTTAATATACGGATAAGTCTTGTCATCTTTCAGCAGGATATTGTATTTCGGACGGTGTTCCTTAATCAGGTTGCATTCCAGCACAAGCGCTTCCAGCTCAGAATCCGTAATGATATACTCAAACCGGTCAATGAGCGATACCATCTGGTCTTTGCGGATTCCTTCGTTATGGCTGGCACGAAAATACTGACGCACGCGGTTTTTCAGACTGACCGCTTTGCCGACATAAATAATCGTATCGTTTTTATCGTGCATCAGGTAGACTCCCGGACGATCCGGGAGTTTTTTCAATTCTTCCTGAATATTAAACATTATTTCCTTTCATCTTCCTTCTGCTCATTCTGCTTCCATAGCCGCTGCTCCCAGTCTGACGGATTCTGACTGCCCGCTGGAATCTGCTGGCCATTCACAGGTTTTTGATTCTGGTCATTTCCAGACATCTGATTCTGTTCTGGAACACGTCCATTCACAGGCATCTGATTCGGGTTTGCTGAAATCTGGTTCTGGATTACCGGCTGCTGTCCCGGAACGTCTGCATTCTGCTTCTGGGACATCCATCCCGATACTTCTCCCGAAACCATATTCTGTACTGGCGGGTGCTGCACTGGCATTCCTGCTCCCGGCATCAGCGGCTGCCCTGACACTCCCTGTTCCGGCTGGGCTGACGGATTCTGGCCAAATACCTGCGACTGTACCGGCATGCCTGACGGATTCTGGCCAAATACTCCTGCCGCTGGCTGGACTGGCTGTTCTGATTTTGCCGCTCCCGGCACTGGCTGGACTGGTACTCCCTGTCCCGGCTGCACGGATTTTTCTGCTCCCGGCACTGGCTGGACTGACGCTTCCTGCCCCGGATAGCCCTGTTTTCCTGCTCCCGGCATCTGCATCTGGCCTGACACTTCCCAGCCTGGCTGCACAAATTCTCCTGCTCCTGGCACTGGCACTGGCTGGCCCGGCTTCCCTGACGGATTCTGCATCGGAACCGGCGCATTCTGGCCTTTTACAATCTGGCCCTCTGGAGGCATGCCCTGGCCTGGCATATTCTGGCCCAAAGCCGGCACGCCCTGGCCTGATACCGGCATATTCCGGCCCGGTACTGGCACGTTCTGGCCTGGCACTGACACGTTCTGGCCTGGCACTGGTATCTGCTGCCCTGGCATGTTCTGGCCCGGTACTGGCATCTGCTGCCCTGGCATGTTCTGGCCCGGTACTGGCATCTGCTGCCCCGGCGCATTCTGACCTGGCCCCGGTACTGGCGGACGTGCAGCGTTCCACGGCTTCGACAGGTCTGCTTCTTTTTTCCTGCCGCCTTTTTTCTGTTCGTCCACATCCTCATCCGGCGGTTGCGGAATCCCTTTCAGTTCACGGTAAATCCGCATAAATTCCTTGCCGGTAATCGTCTCGTGTTCAAACAGGTATTCTGCAATTTTATCCAGGACATCCCGGTTTTCTTCCAGCAGCTTTCTTGCTGTTTCATAGCTTTCCTTTAACAGTATCTGCACTTCCTGATCGATTTCCGCAGCGGTATTGTCACCGCAGTTTAATACCGGCCTGCCGTCCAGATAGCGGTTTTCTACCGACTCCAGGCTGATAAGCCCGAATTTTTTGGACATGCCGTACTGTGTAACCATCGCACGCGCTATCTGCGTCGCTTTCTCAATATCATTCGAAGCGCCTGTCGTAATCGAATGGAATACGATTTCTTCTGCTGCCCGCCCGGCCATAAAGGTGACAAGCCGCGCTTTCAGTTCTTCCTCGGACATCAGGTATTTTTCTTCTTCCGGTGCCTGCATGACGTAGCCGAGCGCCCCCATCGTTCTTGGCACAATCGTAATTTTCTGCACCGGCTCTGCATCCTTCTGCAAAGCAGTTGTCAGGGCATGGCCCACTTCATGGTACGCCACAATCCGTTTTTCTTCCTCGCCCAGAATCCGGTCTTTTTTCTCTTTTCCGGCAATGACGACTTCGACGGATTCAAACAAATCCGACTGGTTGACATATTTTCTGCCATTTTTTACCGCATTAATGGCAGCCTCGTTAATCATATTTGCAAGGTCAGACCCGACTGCACCGGAAGTCGCCAGCGCAATGGCATCCAGGTCTACCGTTTCATCCATCAGCACATCCTTGGAATGCACCTTTAACGTCTCTACCCTGCCCTTTAAATCCGGCTTTTCTACAATAATGCGCCTGTCAAAACGGCCCGGGCGCAGCAGCGCTTTATCCAGCACTTCCGGGCGGTTCGTTGCCGCCAGAATCAGCAGCCCCTTGGACGTATCAAACCCGTCCATTTCCGCTAACAGCTGGTTCAGCGTCTGCTCCCGCTCGTCGTTGCCGCTGCCGTAACGCGTATCACGGCTTTTTCCAATCGCGTCAATTTCGTCAATAAAAATAATGCATGGTGCCTGTTTCTGTGCTTCCTTAAACAAATCACGCACGCGGGATGCACCGACCCCGACAAACATTTCCACAAAATCAGAGCCTGCCAGCGAGAAAAACGGCACATTTGCTTCCCCGGCAACAGCCTTGGCTAACAGCGTCTTTCCGGTTCCGGGCGGGCCGACCAGAAGCGCGCCTTTGGGCAGCTTCGCGCCGATATCGGTATATTTCTGCGGATTATGCAGAAAATCCACGACTTCCTGCAGCGATTCTTTCGCTTCATCCTGTCCGGCGACGTCTTTAAACGTAACACCGGTCTTTTTTTCCACATACACCTTGGCTGTATTTTTTCCGACACCCATGCCCATGCCGCTGCCCATTTTGCGCATCAAAAATCCCATGACTGCCCACAGCAGCAGGATTGGCAGCACAATGCTTAAAATATTATAGACCCAGGTTGCCGAATCATCCGGAATATACGGATAATATTCCACATTATGCTCCTTTAAAAGAGCCACCAGCTCCAGGTCATTGCCTGCAATGCCCGTATAATATGTGACCGGCACCAGCTCCTTGCCCGTCTTTTTCGGCATAATGCGGTAGCTGTTTGAGGTAACATGAACCTCGTCTACCTTATCTTCCTCTACCATTTTCAGAAATTCCGTATAGGAAATTTCTTTCGTGGTCATATCCCGCTGCCAGCGGCTGAACATGCTCATGAAAAAAAGCGCCACAAGCGTGACCAGCAGAAACAGCAGAATCATCTGACCGTTTGCATTCTTTTTATTATTGGAATTATGATTCCCATTATTGGGTGACTGATTATTCATTTCTCCTCCATCCGCTGTATTGTATGCGTCTGTCTTATTATAAGTGGAATGGTTTTAGAACGCAACATTCTAATCGTGAACTTTTTGCGAAATTTCTTATTTTTCATTAAACATTCTAACCAAACGCTAAACCAGGCAGGACAGACGCCCGTTCCTGCCGGACAAAAATCTGGCCTGCGGGAAACAGGAAAAACCTGCCTGCCGCAGACCTGACAGCTGCTGTATCATTTATTTAGGAGCATTCAGCTTTTCTGTGCTGCCAGCGCAGCTTCCACAAATCCCTGGAATAACGGATGCGGGCGGTTCGGCCTGGATTTCAGTTCCGGATGGGCCTGTGTCGCAACATACCATGGATGCTCCGGCACCTCTATCATCTCTACAATACGCCTGTCCGGTGACATGCCGGACAGACAGAGTCCGTTTTCTGTCAGAACAGCCCGGTAATCATTATTTACTTCATAACGGTGGCGGTGGCGTTCCTGAATGGTTTCTTCCCTGTATACACGGTACGCCCTGGATTCCGGGTCAAGCACGCACGGATAGGAGCCGAGCCTTAAGGTGCCGCCGATATCCCCGTCTTCGTCCTGGTCCGGCATCAGCGCAATGACCGGATGCGTCGTCTTCGGATCCAGCTCAATGCTGTGCGCATCATTCAGGCCGCATACATTGCGTGCAAACTCAATAATCGCCACCTGCATCCCAAGACACAGCCCGAGATACGGAATTTTGTTTTCACGCGCATACTGCGCGGCCAGAATCTTGCCGTCTACGCCCCGGACGCCAAATCCGCCCGGTACCAGAATGCCGCTTACGCCGCCCAGCAGGCTGTCTGCCGTCTCCGGCTTTATCAGCTCGGAATCGACCCACTGAATATCCACGGTCGTGCGGCTTGGAATGCCGCCGTGCTTTAATGCTTCCACAACGGATATATAAGCATCATGAAGCTGCGTATATTTGCCGACCAGCGCAATCTTTACTTCCCGCTCCGGATGCTTCAGGTTTTCTATCATCTCATTCCACTCTGCCAGATCCGGTTCCGGGCACGGCAGGTTCAGGCACTCGCAGGCCACCTTTGCCAGGTTTTCCCGCTCCATCGCAAGCGGGGCCTCATACAGGTATTCCACATCCAGGTTCTGCAGCACATGGCTGTTCGGAACGTTGCAGAACAAGGCAATTTTATCCTTCAGGCTCTGGTCCAGCTCATGCTCTGAGCGGCAGACAATGACATCCGGCTGGATTCCCATTCCCTGCAGCTCTTTCACGCTTGCCTGTGTAGGCTTGGTCTTTAACTCACCGGATGCTTTCAGGTACGGAATCAGCGTCACATGAATCAGCATTGCATTTTCATGCCCGACCTCATGCTGAAACTGCCGGATGGATTCCAAAAAAGGCTGGCTCTCAATATCCCCGACCGTGCCGCCCACCTCGATAATGGCAATATGCGTTTCCGGTGACGTGAAATTCCGGTAAAACCGGCTCTTAATTTCATTTGTAATATGAGGAATGACCTGCACCGTGCCTCCTCCATAGTCTCCCCGGCGCTCCTTTTGTAATACAGACCAGTATATTTTACCAGTCGTCACATTGGAATTTTTCGTCAGGCTTTCATCAATAAACCGCTCATAATGGCCCAGGTCCAAGTCCGTCTCTGCTCCGTCATCCGTCACGAACACTTCCCCATGCTGAATCGGGTTCATCGTTCCCGGGTCAATATTGATATACGGGTCAAATTTCTGCATTGTCACTTTATATCCCCTGGCTTTCAAAAGACGCCCCAGGGATGCTGCCGTAATTCCTTTTCCAAGACCTGATACAACTCCGCCGGTGACAAACACATATTTTACAGGCATAATTTTCCTCCTCAGTCTACCTCTTTTTCTTATTATAAAATCTTATCTGCTCATCCGCATCACTTTCCCTGAACAGCTCGAATCCTCCCTTTACCCCATATTCTGCCCGGTTGCACTCTGGACAGAAGTTGCCAAACTGTATGGATTTGCCGCATTTCTGGCAGTGAAGCGTGACCATTGTATGAGCATCTTCTTTATATTCCAGCCGTCCCTCACGAATCCACTGCTTTACCTGGCGCAGCGGAATGCCAAAAACCTCAGCCAGCTGGAATTCATTTACGTCGTGCTCCCTGACATACTCCCGTATTTCCCGAAATTCCATGCTGGCCTGGCAGCTTTTACATAACTCCGTCTCGGAATCTTCTGGAATCGGGCAGTGACACCATGAGCAGAATCTGCTTTCCGAAAACAACTTCCCAACAACTTCCATCTGACTTTCCCCCTATCCTAAGCTTATTACCGAATGATATCATATATTTTCTATTATACCGCAATTTGGAAATGCTGTATACTATTTTTTTCATCAAAAGAGCAAAAAGGTTTCTGCTCCTTCTTTCCGGAGCCACGGAAAAAGCAGCCTGCTGATACAGACTGCCTTCCCAGGAGTTTAGTTATGAAAATGTTAATCTATAATAAATGGAATAATTGTTAGGCGAAGCCGGCGGCTGTGCGCGCGCTGTAATCTGCCGTCAGCTCCTTTTGATGACTACAGTATATCCGCTAAATGTGTCTGAAATATGTCAGAATGCTAAAAGAATCATAAATTAATTCTTAATATTTCAAAAAGCATAAATCACGCTTTAATAAGCCCGTTCTTCCAGCAGGCTGCGCGTGACGCTGCGCATCTGCTTCGTTCCGTTTTCCGACACAAGCAGCATCGGATTTTCATCCGAGGTAAAGCAGTCCTCCGGCAGGTAAAAATGCTTTTTTTTAAGCGGCACGCCTGCCCGCATCTGGCGGATTGCCCTTGCGGCATACGGCGGCGACAGCGGATTGCACTCAAAATCCGCGTTGATTTTCCCATCCATAACGGCTTCCAGCCCGGCCCTTGCGGCGTCAAACGAAATCACAATGACATCCCCGTCTTTTCCATAGGAAATGCCCGCTTCATCCATCGCTGCGCATGCCCCGAATGCTTCGTTATCATTCTGGCAGATAACAACATCGATTTTTTCAAAGGTCTCCAGGTACTGTTCCATCACCGCCCTGCCGCCGCTTTCGGTAAAATCCCCGCATTCCTCGGCCAGCAGGTTCCATTCCCGGTGCCGTTTCAGATATTCTGCAAACCCCTCCGTGCGGCCAAGCTGCGCAGACGCGCCCAGCGTGCCGTTAATCGCCACGATATTGATATCATCCGCGCCCCGTCCCTGCCTGTTCAGATAGCTTTGCAGCCACTGTCCGGCATATCTGCCTTCCTGGACAAAATCCGAGCCGAACCAGGCTGCATAATAACGCTCGTCACAGTCAATCGTGCGGTCTAACAGAATCACCGGAATATCCGCGTGGTACGCTTCTTTCAGCACAGCCGTCCACCCGGTCGTCAGAATCGGGGCAATGATAAGATAATCCACGGGTTCCCGGATAAACCTGCGGACGGCTTCCACCTGGGCCTGCGGCTGGTTATCCGCATCCAGGAAATACAGCTCATACCCGTTTTCTTCCGAAAAAATCTCCATGCAGGATTTCGTCATTGCAATCCGCCAGTCCGATTCATGGCCGACCTGGACAAACCCCACTTTCACAAGCTTTCTGGGCAGCTGCACCCGCTCCGGCCCATCCAGTGAATATTCCCCTTCCTGGCCGGAACCCGGCAGCTTCGGCTCCTTCTGATTATCCGCCAGCTTCCAGACAGCACATGCACAAAATGCCAGAGCCAGCAGGCACGCCAGAAACAGCATGGCCGCCGGATGCTTCCGGCATTTTGCATAAACTGCTTTCACTGTCTATTGCCGGACTCCAAACTGATAGCTTGTTTTTGTCCGGTAAGTTTCCCCGGCCTTTAAAAACGGCGCTTCAAACCCCGGCTCGTTTACGGAATTCGGATAATACTGCGTCTCTAAGCAGAACCCGTGCCTTTTTTGATACACCGCTCCCTGCTTGCCAGCCTGCTCTGTAATAAAGTTGCCGGAATAAAACTGGATGCCCGGCAGGTCCGTATATGCTTTCATCTCAATGCCCGTCACTGGCGAATATGCCTCTGCTGCCAGCTCAAATGCGCCCTTATGCGTTTTATCCAGTACAAAGTTGTGGTCAAAGCCGCCGCCATAACCAATCTGGATGTCGTCTGCTTCCATATCGCGCCCGATTGCCTTTGCCTGGGTAAAATCCAGCGCCGTTCCTGCAACCGGTGCAATTTCGCCTGTCGGAATCGCCTCTGCATTGATAACCGGCGTAAAATGGGATGCCCGCAGCATCAGCTCCTGCCCGAGCACGTCGCCCGACGCATGGCCGGACAGGTTAAAATACGCATGGTTTGTAAAATTTGCCACCGTATCTTTGTCCGACACTGCCTCGTAAGAAAGTTCCAATGCATAGTCATCCGTCAGCGTATACGTTATCTGCGCATCCATATTTCCCGGAAATCCCTGCTCCAGGTCCGCGCTCCTGCAAGAAAGCGTAATGGAATTTTCCGTATGCTCCCTGACGTCCCATACAAGCGTGTCCATGCCCTTCCTGCCGGAATGCAGGTTATTCCCGTTATCGTTTTTATCCAGCTCATATACCGTGCCGTTCACGGTTACCTTTGCATCCGCAATCCGGTTTCCATTTCTTCCGATGACTGCTCCAAAATAACACGTATTGTTTTCATAGCCCGTCACATTATCATAACCAAGCAGCACATCCTGCAGGTTTCCGTCCCTGTCCGGCACAATGACAGATACAAGCGATGCGCCGTAATCGGTCACGCGCACCTGCCCGCCGCTTTTGTTTTCAATCATATAAACGGACACTGCTTCGCCGTTCCTGCCCGTTCCAAACGATTCTTTTTTCATCTTAATGCCTTTCTTTTCTTCCCGTGTCTGGTATTTAATTTTGTCCATAATAAGCATTTGCCCCATGCTTGCGGTAAAAATGCTTGTCCTTAATGCTGTCCGGCGCCGGTTCTGCTTTCGGATTAATCAGCTCGGTATTCAGTGCCATTTTTGCCACTTCTTCCAGCACAACTGCATTGTATACGGCCTGGTCTGCATCCTTTCCCCAGGTAAACGGCCCATGGTTCTTGCACAGAATGCCCGGCGTATACATCGGGTTTATATTCTTTTCTTCCAGTGTTTCAATAATCACAAGCCCGGTATTTTTCTCATATTCGCCGTTAATCTCATCCGGTGTCAGGCTTCTGGCACATGGAATTGCCCCGAGGAAATAATCCGCGTGGGTCGTGCCGTACAGCGGAATGCTGCGGCCTGCCTGTGCCCAGGAAGTCGCCATGGTCGAATGCGTATGCACAATGCCCCCGATTTCCGGATATTTCTTATAAAGCTCCGCATGGGTTGCCGTATCTGAAGATGGTTTGTATTTTCCTTCGATTTTATTCATATCCAGGTCCATGACAACCATGTCATCCGGTGTCAGCTCGTCATATTCCACGCCGCTCGGCTTAATGACAAAATATCCGCTCTCCCGGTCAATCCCGCTGACATTGCCCCATGTATAAGTAACCAGCCCTCTTTTCGGCAGCTCCATATTTGCTTCATAAACCTGCTTTTTTAATTCTTCCAGCATCTTGTCTTCTCCTTTTCTGTTTTTATCCGTATGTCTGAAAATGGCCCGCAGCCGCTTCCAGAACTTTCCCGCACGCCCGTCCTTTTACCGTAATGCCTGCCATTTCCCAAGAAGCCGCTGTACCCGGGGATGCATCTCCCTGCCAGGCACAGCGGCTCCTGTTTCATTTGATTTTTTATGCAAAAGCCTTTGTTTTCTGGTAAATGCCTTCGGCATCCAGGCCGTATTTCTCAAGCAGCTGTACAGCCGGACCCGACTCGCCAAATACATCGTTCATGCCAATGCGCAGCATTTTAACCGGACACTGTTCACTGAGTACTTCTGCAACAGCGCCGCCAAGGCCGCCAATAACGGAATGCTCCTCAACCGTAACAATCTTTCCGGTTTCCTGTGCAGCCTTTACAAGCAGCTCTGCGTCAATCGGCTTGATGGTATGGATATTAATCACCCTTGCGTCTATGCCGTCAGCAGCCAGCTTTTCTGCCGCTTCCAGTGCACCTGATACGCACAGGCCGGTTGCAATCAGCGTCAGGTCTTTGCCGTCCCTTAAGGTCACGCCCTTTCCGATTTCAAATTTATAATCGGCACGGTCATTGATAACCGGCACTGCCAGGCGGCCAAACCTTAAATACACAGGCCCTTCATGTGCATAAGCTGCCCTGACAGCTGCCTTTGCTTCGATATCATCCGAAGGATTGATTACCGTCATGCCAGGAATCACGCGCATCAGTGCAAGGTCTTCGTTACACTGGTGGCTTGCGCCGTCCTCACCTACGGAAATGCCCGCATGGGTTGCGCCGATTTTTACATTCAGGTGCGGATATCCGATAGAATTACGCACCTGCTCAAATGCACGTCCTGCCGCAAACATTGCAAATGTGCTGACAAACGGCACCTTGCCTGTAGAAGCAATTCCAGCTGCAATGCCCATCATATTGGACTCTGCAATGCCGCAGTCAATATGCCTGTCCGGGAAAGCTTTCTGGAATACGCCTGTCTTCGTAGCCGCAGCCAGGTCTGCATCCAATACGACAAGATTTTCTGCTTCTTTTCCGAGTTCCACTAAAGCATTGCCGTAGCTGTCTCTGGTTGCAATCTTCTTTACTTCTGACATAATGCTTCACCTGCTTTCCCTAATTCTTCCATTGCAATTGCATATTCCTCATCGTTCGGAGCCTTGCCATGCCATCCGGCCTGGTTTTCCATATAAGAAACGCCCCTGCCCTTCACGGTCTTCATTACAATGGCTGACGGCTGTCCCTTTACCGCCTTCGCATCATCAAAAGCAGCCCGGATCTGTGCCATGTCATTTCCATCTGCCACATTGATTACATGGAAATTGAAAGCTTTGAATTTCTCATCAATCGGGTATGGAGAACATACCTGGTCCACGGCACCGTCAATCTGCAGGCCGTTGTTGTCCACAATCACGCACAGATTATCCAGCCTGCGGTGTCCTGCAAACATCGCTGCTTCCCAGATCTGTCCTTCCTGTATCTCGCCATCTCCGAGAAGTGTGTATACGCGGTAGCTGTCGCCGCTTAATTTTGCAGAAAGAGCCATGCCCGCAGCCACGGAAAGCCCCTGGCCCAGCGAGCCGGAAGCAGCGTCAATGCCCGGTGTATGCTGCACGCATGGATGTCCCTGCAGATGGGATCCCGTATGGCGCAGCGTCAAAAGGTCGTCCACCGGGAAAAAGCCGCGGTGTGCCAGTGCCGCATATAGTCCAGGCGCCGTATGCCCCTTGGACAGCACGAAACGGTCACGGTCTGGTTTTTTCGGATTTGCCGGGTCAATATTCATTTCTTCAAAATAGAGGTAAGTAAATACTTCTGCAGCAGATAAAGAGCCGCCCGGATGCCCGGCCTTTGCCGCATGCACGCCTGTCACGATTCCCTTGCGCACTTCCACTGCTGTTTTCTGCAGTTCTAAATCAGTCATAATCCTGTCCTTTCCAAATGTATGCCCTGTCTATGTTATTTTGTGCTGTCCTGGATAAATTTTTCAATGCCTGCGTCTGTCAGCGGATGCTTTGTCATTGCTTCGATAACGCCGTAAGGAACGGTCGCAATATCAGCGCCTGCCTTCGCACAGTCAATAATATGGATTGGATTGCGGATAGACGCAGCAATAATTTCGGTTTCAATACCGTGGATATCAAAAATTTCTGCAATCGTTTCGATAAGGTCAACACCCGGCACGGAAATATCATCCAGGCGGCCCAGGAACGGCGATACATAGGTTGCGCCGGCCCTTGCAGCAAGCAGTGCCTGGTTCGCATTGAAAATCAGTGTTACATTTGTCTTGATTCCTTCCGCAGAAAGCTGCTTTACAGCCTTTAATCCTTCTACGGTCATCGGGATTTTTACAACCATGTTCGGATGGATTTTTGCAATTTCACGTCCTTCTGCAACCATGCCTTCCGCATCCTGTGTCGTCGCCTTTACTTCGCCGCTGATAGGGCCGTCAACAATATCAGTAATCTCTTTGATAACTTCTGCAAAATCCCTGCCGGATTTCGCAATCAGAGAAGGATTGGTCGTAACGCCGCAGATAACACCCATGTCGTTCGCTTTCTTAATTTCCTCCACAATCGCTGTATCCACGAAAAATTTCATGATTTTGTTCTCCTTTCATAATGGGCGGAAAAACCGCATGCACTTTCATTTGTCAAATATAACGGTAATCCCTTTTCTTTTTTGTAATGATTGTTAAATTATAACAAAAAAAACGCGCTGTGGCAACAGCAGTTTTTGCTGTTTTTATCTTTTTATCTGCCAGATTCCGGCAGCACGCTTCCCAAAACAGGCTTCCGGGGCCGTTTTTCGGTTTCGGCAAAAAACTTTGGTAAAATTTCATAAAACCGCATCAAAAAAACTGTATAAAATTCACATTTTTCTGTTTCATGTAGTTAATTTCAGAAATATTATTATGCAATTTATGCAAAAAATAAGCAGTTCGTGCAAAAAAATCCAGACAAACATGATTTTATTTTATAATCCTGTCAGAACGTGTTTGGAAAGTATTTCAAACTGCGCTCCGGAAAAACAAAGAGGGAGAACATTATATTATGAAAAAGAAACAAATCATTTCTTTGCTGATGGCTTCGGTTATGACACTCAGTTTTACAGCATGCGGCTCCAAACCGGCAGAAGCTGATAATCCTGCCGAAGAAAGCACAGAAAACGGCGGCGAATCAAACGACCCGTATAAAACCGCAGGCGATGCAAACGACCCTTACAAAAATGCAGGGAATGACCCTTACAAGGATGCTGGAAACGATCCTTACAAAAATGACCCGTATAAAAATGCGGGAAATGACCCTTACAAAAACGCAGAAGGCGGAGATTCCGACAGCAAATCCGGCGCTGAAGCAAAACGGGAATCCTATATCCCGGAACCGGGCGCTGATGCAAAATATACCGTAACGGTTACCGACGACGACTGGATTAAAATCGAAAACGAAGGCGGCGAAACACTCGGCCTGTCCCAGTATTCCGGTGTTCATGTAGTCGAAGAAGACGGCTATGCTTTTAAAGACCTCAACCAGAACGGCAAGCTGGACGTTTATGAGGACTGGCGCGCTTCGAACGAAGAACGCGCAAAAGACCTTGTCAGCCAGATGAAAGGCAAGGAAATGGCAGAAATCCTTGCACACGGCGGCTGGGGTGATTTCACGACAGAGCCCCTGGCAGCAGACGACGGTTCTTATACATACCTGGCAGCCGGCGGACGCGGCGGCGTAACACGTAATATCAAAGAAGGCGGCGGCAAGCATGCCAAATGGGCAAATGCCATTCAGGAAACAGCAGAAAGCAGCTATTACGGCATTCCGGCCATGATTTCCATCGACCCGGCAAATATCTCCGGCCTGATTGAAACGGTTGCCCTGGCATCCACCATGGACCCGGAGCTGGCTGCCCAAATCGGCCAGGAAACCGCAAAGCAGTACCGTGCAGCCGGCGTGACTGCACTGCTCGGGCCACAGGTTGACATCGCTTCCCCGGTTATGAAGCGTGCAGGCGGCACTTACGGCGAAGACCCGCAGCTGACACTGGATATCGCAACCGCATATGTAAATGCCATGCAGTCTACTTATGACGACAGCGGCAAAGACCTTGGCTGGGGCAAGGATTCCGTATATTGCTTTACCAAGCATTACGGCGGTGCAGGCGCTACCGAAGGCGGACGTGACGACCACAGCAACGGCGGACGTTACGCAGTATTCCCTGGCGACAATCTCCAGGCACACCTGATTACTTATTTCGACGGTGTATTTAACCTTCCTGGCGAAACAAAGTCGTCCGGTATTATGACAGAATATGCAATCAATGTTGACAAAGACGGCAATCCATACGGCGGCGAATGGGCTGGCGCTTACAATCCATATATGTATGGCATGCTGGAAGAATTCGGCTATGACAGCTTAAAGATTACCGACTGGGGCGTATACTCCTTTGCAGGTGTCTGGGGCGCAGAAGACCTGGAAGAACCGGTCCGTATTGCGACAAGCTGGGAAAACGGCGCAAACCTGCTCGGCGGCTATGACGGCATGGAGAATGTGGACAAGGGCTATGATGCGCTTGTAGAACGCAACGGACAGGACAAGGCAGATGAGATTATCAGCCATGCAGCTTATAATTATATCATCACTATGATGAACCTGGAAATGTTTGACCAGCCTTACAATGATTCCAAATATGCAGATTCCATCATTTTCAGTGATGATTCAAACGCATATGGCCTGGAAACACAGAAGCAGTCTGTCGTTATGCTGAAAAACGACGGCACCATTGCAAAAAAAGATGCTTCGGAAGAAAAACCAACCGTTTACGTTCCATATGTATACAATACAGGCTTTGACGTTTCCTGGATGAGCGGCATCAGCGAAGGCACACCTTCCTGGACACCTGGCATGGATTTAGATATCTTAAAGAACTACTTTAATGTTGTAACAGATAAGCTCGGTGACCCGTCCGGCGAAAAAGATGAAGAAGGCAATGCGACATACACCGAAAAAGACCTGACCCGTGCATCCGAAGAAGAAATCAAGGCATGTGATTATGTCCTGGCCGGCATGACAAACGCATACAGCACCTCCTACCATTCCCTGATGACAGGTGCGTGGAGCAGCGAACCGGCTCCGGAAGGCACACCGGACGAATGGTACCCGGTTTCCCTGCAGTACGGCGAGTACAAAGCAGATACTGCACGCGAGGTTTCTATTTCCGGCAAGGTTTTAGAAGACGGCTCTAAGGAAAACCGTTCCTACAAAGGCATGACAGCTCCGAAAGCAGCGAACTACGGCGCTCTGGAAGCACTGGAATATGCGAAGAAAGCAGCTGGCGATGTTCCGGTTATCGTGTCCATGCAGATGGAACGCGGCATGATCTGGGACGAAGTGGAGCCATTGGCTGACGTAATTCTTGTTAACTACAACAGCCAGCACAACGAAGCAGTTGCAGAAATCATTCTGGGACAGACAGAGCCGAACGGCCTGCTCGTATTCCAGCAGCCGGTTTCTATGAAGGAAGTAGAAAAACAGCTGGAAGACGTTCCGCGTGATATGAAATGCTACAAGGATGCAGCCGGAAATTCCTATGACTTTGCATTCGGCTTAAACTGGAAGGGCGTTATCAAAGACGACCGCACGAAGAAATACTCTGCAAAACCGCTGACAAAAATCAAAAACTTTGATTATGCAGCATATGCAAAGGCAAACAAATAATCGTTATTACGGAATACGTTTTACGCTTTACGCTTTTTCCCTTTTTACATAACAGGGGGCTGCGGCACTAAGAAAAATCATACAGGATATCGTTTGTTTCAATCGCGCATAGCATGATACATGATATCCTGTATATGATTTGCTTCGTGCGCCAGCCCCCTGTTTTTATCTATCTGGCAGATTCAAAATTATCCCCTGCCTGTTCCTTTTTCGGCATTCTCCCGCAGGAGCGTTTCTCCGTACAGTACCCGGTGGTCTCACACTTTGGCTGAAACAGCAGCTTTACCAGATATGCCCATTCCTCAGACACGTTTTCCAGCGCCGCACAGATATCTGCAAACATGGCCCGGTATTCATGATAGGCGCGCGTGCACATTCTCTGGCGGCTCATATCTGCGAGATTGCGCAGATTGCGCTTATCCACGATTTTGGTCTGCATCCCAAGCGGCAGCAGCATTGCGGCGTCTTCCCGCGCAATCCCAAGAGACTGTTCCAGATAGCTGCAGGTTTCACTGATTTGCTGCATCATGCTTTCATAGCGCTCCTTCGCCTGCGCATGCTGTGCAATGGCTGGCGGAATCACATAGGCGAACCGGTCATAATCAATATACCTGGTGCTTGCCTGCAGCCTTGTCGGGGAACCGCCCAGGTGCGTGTACCATTCGCGGATAACGCGCGCCGAATAGCCGTCCAGCACCATTTCCACATTCACATATTCCATAACCCGGCCATGTCCTGCTGCAATGCAGTCCAGCCCGCGTTTGTAATTTTTCTCATGATCAGTAATATCCGACCCCCAGCAGATGCCTGCGCGGCTTCCCATCAGGGTAATCGGATTTTTTGTTGTTTCCCCTAAAATAGTAACCTGTCCCATTTTATCTCCTTTTACCAGCCGGTATTTATGGTAAGCGTGCCGAATATTTTGTCACTCTGCAAGGCGGATTTTCGACGGCGCATTCTGCTGTTTTATTCGCGTATCTGGCCGTTTCCGCTGATAATATATTTATACGTGCAAAGTTCTGCCAGCCCCATCGGCCCCCTTGCGTGCAGCTTCTGCGTGGAAATGCCCATTTCGCATCCAAGCCCGAACACGCCGCCGTCGGTAAACCGCGTGGAAGCATTCACATAAACTGCCGCGCTGTCCACAGCTGCCGCAAACTGTGCAGCCGCCCTTTCATCCGCTGTTACAATGGCTTCGCTGTGCCCGGTTGAATGCCGGTTGATATGCTCAATCGCATCTTCCAGGCTGTCCGCTACTTTCACACTGAGTATATAGTCTAAAAATTCGGTGTCAAAATCCGTTTCTTTTGCCGCAGTCCCTTCGATAAATTCCGCCGCTGCCGCATCCAGGCGCAGCTCAACCGGCTGTTTTCCTTCTGCCAGCCGCCTGTCACAGAGCGCTTCCTTAAGCATCGGCAGAAACCGTGCCGCGATATCCTTATGCACCAGGCACACCTCCTGCGCGTTGCAGACGCTCGGACGGCTTGTTTTGGCATTATCCATAATGCGCACTGCCATTTCCAGGTCTGCTGCCTTATCCGCATACACATGGCAGATTCCGGTTCCGGTCTGGATGCATGGCACGGTCGCATGCTCCACGCAGGAGCGAATCAGCCCTTTTCCGCCCCTTGGTATCAGAAGGTCTACAAACCCTTCTGCCGTCATCAGCTCATTTGCGCTGACACGGGTCGTATCTTCAATCAGGCTGACCGCCGTGCGCGGCATTCCTGCTTCTTCCAGCCCCATCTGCATCGCTTCTGCGACTGCATGGCAGCTGCGCCATGCTTCCTTCCCGCAGCGCAGCACACAGGCATTGCCGCTTTTCACCGCCAGGGCGGCTGCATCGCTCGTAACATTCGGACGGCTTTCATATATAATTGCAATCACGCCTGCCGGAACGGCTGTCTTTCGAATCACCATGCCGTTTGCATGAACCGTTTCTGACAGCACGGTTCCGGCCGGGTCTGCCAGGGCAGCCACATCCCGGATGCCTTCTGCCATCTCCTGCACCCGCTCCTGCGTCAGCAGCAGGCGGTCGAGCATGACATCCGCAACCGTGCCTTTTGCCGCTTCCATATCCTTCGCATTTTCTTCCAGTATTCTGGCCAGATGCTCCGGTTTTACAAGCGAATCTGCCATTTTGTGCAGGGCCAGGTTTTTACGCGCCGTATCTGCCAGCGCTAATGCTGTCTTCGCCTCATTCGCCTGTATCAGAATTTCCTGTGTGGTCATAACTGCTTCTCCCTTCCATGCTCCTTCTTTCCCCGAAACCGCGTCCCGCCGCTTCTGCCTGCTACAATATCATAAAGCTTCTGCGGCCTGGCGCCGTTGGCTATCACCATATCCACGCCATGTTCCATCGCAATGCGCGCTGCGTGCAGCTTGGTCACCATGCCGCCAGTCCCAAGCCCGCTTCCTTCCCCGTCAGCCAGCTTTGTAATCTCAGGCGTAATCTCTGCCACCAGCGGTATCAGCTGCGCATGCCGGTTTTTGTGCGGGTCTTCGGTATACAGCCCGTCGATGTCGCTTAACAGCACAAGCAGGTCAGCCTGTGTGCTGCAGGCGCACATGGCGGCCAGCGTGTCATTATCCCCGACCGAAATCTCATCCGTCGCAATCGTATCATTTTCATTCACAATCGGAATCACGCCAAGCTCCAGCAGGCGGCGTATGGTATTTTCAAAATTTTCTTTCCGGTCTGCATGCGTAAAATCCGCTCCTGTCAGCAGTATCTGCCCGACGATATGGTTATATTCCCCAAACAGCTTATCATACGTGTACATCAGCTCGCACTGCCCGACCGAAGCTGCCGCCTGCTTCGTCGGCATATCCTGCGGCTTTACTTTGAGCGAAAGCCGCCCGACACCCATGCCGATGGCCCCTGATGATACGAGCACGATTTCATGCCCGGCGTTTTTCAAATCACACAGTGTTTTGACAAGCAGCTCCACATGCCGGATATTCAGGCATCCGGTCGGATAGGCCAGTGTGGATGTGCCTACTTTTACTACGATTCGCATCTTGCATAATCCTTCCTGATTATTTTCTTTTTTGCCAGTTCCTTAAAATACCAGCTCCTGCTGGCCAAGCACTTCTATCTGGGAAACGAGCATTGTTTCTGCTTCGCTGCCGCGCATATGCTCTGCCTTTAAGTACTGCATTCCGCTGCTCAGGCCTGCTGCGATTAAATTCAGCACATAAATATTGTCAAACCGGCTGTAAATCGACTCGCCGCCCAGCCCGGACAGGCATATCAGCTGTGTATTTGTCTTTTCCGCCATATCCATCAGCGGCTTTAACAGATGCGCCGCATTGGTCTGTGCAAACGGATTATCCATCAGCAGCACTTTTCCCTCATTGTGCCCGGCAAACAGGTCCGTATCATCCCTTCGCATATAATACAGAAGGCTCGCCAGAATAATAAATGCGGACAGAAATCCTTCCCCGCCCGAGTTTCTGGCAACCTGCGACCAGGTAATCGGGTACTCCCGCTGTTCTTCGATTTTATACAGCCGTATCTGCACATGCTCAATGCCCACCGTGATATCATACAGGCTTTTTGTCGTCAGGCGCACGCCAAAATATTCCTGTGCATTTTCATTGTGCTCCAAAAGCTCGATTCCCCTGCGCGTCGTTTCATCCATAAAATCCTGAATCCGCCTCAGATACATCGGTGCATTTTCTTCCCAGTCCGGCAGCGTGATTTTTAACATTTTTACCGTTTTATCCCGAATCCGGATTGTCGAATTCTGGTCCATGCGTCCCAGATTCTGGTGGACTTCGTATGCATATTCGCAAAGCAGCTCCACAATGCGCTCTTTTTCCTGCTCAATCACGGAAATATCCACCTGGATTTTTTCCATCAGGCTTTCATAAGAGCGCAGCGTTGTCTGCAGCTGGCGGATAACCTGTCCCGCATCTGCTAAAAGCGACAGCATGGCTTCTATCGGCTTGCGGTAAAAATCTTCGGCAAACGCTTCCCTTCTGGCCATCTGGTTCAGCAGCCCTGCCAGCTGTTCTTTCCGGCCCTGCCTGCGTTCCTGGCAGCTGTTATAATCCCGCACCAGCATTCCCTTTTTGCGGCGCAGCTCCTCACCGGACAGCCGCTCCATCGCTGACTGCTCCATGGCCGTCATTTCCAGCGCATATTTATAATCCGAAGCATCCTGCAGCTTTCCTGCCAGTCCGGCCCGGGCTCCTGTTTTATCTGCCGGCAGATTCTCTGCATCCGCATCTGTATCTTCCGGCTGCTTCTATATTCCTTTGCATGGCTGGAATATCCAGATCCAGCCGGAGAAATTCCCACAGCTGTTTTTCATTTTCCGGCATAAATTCTGCATATTCTGCCAGTGCCGTCATTGTTTCCTCATACTGGCGGATCCGTTTCTGTTCAAGCTGCCCTTCCTTTTCCAGTTCGCGCCATTGATAATTGTGTTTTTCTATCTCTGCTTCAAAATCGACCGGCTGGATTTCATGCTTCGGCAGAGGCTGCTGCCTGCGGCATTTTTCCATCAGGGCATTTTTCTGCTGCCCGAGGCGCTGGCTGGCAAGGGCCGCATGCTTATCCGCTTCGTTCCACTGCGCCTTTTTCAGCTCATACTGCTGTTTTTTGGAATGCACCAGCTGTTCCTGATATTCCTCTGCCTTCGCATCATAGGCTGTCTGCTTCCATTCCCCGTCTGCCAGCTGATACTTTTTCCGGCGCCGTTCCAGCTCCCGGCCGATTCTGCGCTCTTTTTCCCCGGCTTCCTGCAGCAGGCGCTCAAGCTCCTGCTGGCGCAGGGATATCCGGCTTGTAATTGCCTCATAACGGTTTTCCAGCTCCCGTATATCCCCGGTCACCCGGCCTGTTTTTTCATACTGTGCATAACGGGCGGCTTTCTGCGCAAGCTTTTCTGTCTGGCGCAGGAAGTGCTCCTGTTCGATTTCCTGTTTCTTTCTGCGTTCCCGCAGCTTCCCTGCCGTGTCCCTGGAAAGCTGTTCCTTTTCCCTGGCCGCTGCGAGCTCCTGCTGCAGGGCATTTAGCTGTGCTTTATCCAAAAGATAAGCCTGATATGCCTGTTCCAGCTCCCGCAAGTCTTCCAGGTGCCGTTCCTGCCTGCCCTGCTGGCGGACATTGTCCTGAATCTGCTGCTGCAGCTTTATCAGCCTTGCAGCCAGCTGCGCCATTTCTTCTTTCTGTTTTCCGATTTCTTCGGACAGCCCGCAAAGCTCTGCGGCCAGCTGTTCCTGCTTTTGTACAGCCAGCTGCTCCTGCTCACGGGTTACCTTCTGGCTGCGCAGCTGCTCTTTTTTCTCAAAATAAGCCCCGTATTCTTCCCGCCGCTGCTGCACCTGTGCCTTTTTCTGCGCAAGGCGCTGTTCCAGGTCCGCAGCCATCTGCTTTAACTTCTTTTCATTTAAGAGATGTTCGTTAAACAGCATGTAAAAATGAACGTCCTGCAAATCTGTCACCGCCTGCGGCTTTGCATCCTGTGCCTGCTCGAGCTGGGTGCGTATCATAATCGGAATCGGAAATGACGTGTACGGCACATCTTTAGACGCTTGCCGGAGCTTATCTAAATCCCTCTGGGAAAGAAGCAGTGAATATGGCAGAAACGGATGCGCATGCACAAACCTGCGGTTTTCTTTTTCCGAATACTGGTTCTTTTTCAGCCACTCCATGCCGTAAACATACGAAATGCCAAGCTCTGCGAGCAGCTTTTCAAATTCTGCCGGCAGCTCCAGGATACGTCCCTGTGTCAGATGCTGGTATTCCTTTTGCAGCTGGTCTTCTTCCTTTTCCAGCTTCCGTTTTGCCAGCTCGATTTCAGACAGCCTGTTTTCCGCGGCATGCAGGATTTTGTCCATATCATAAAGCACCGACTCATCCAGGCCGAAATAGCGCAGTATTTTGCGGCGTTCATCCAGCTCCTTTTGATAGCGCAGGCACGTTTCCTGTGCGTGCTCCAGCTCGGAATGCTTCCTGCTTTTTTTCTGCCTGGCATCTTCCAGATTGCGCTCGCTCTCTTTCTGCTTCCAGCTGCCTTCTTCGGCCTCCTTCTGCATCTGCAGGTACGTTTTTTTCATTCCATCCAGTTCTTTTTCGTATTCCTGCAGCCGGATTTCCAGCGCCGCCGGTTCGTATTCTCCTAAAATATTGCGCAGAAATCCCGGCTCATAGCGTTTGTTATACGTTTCTTCTTTCCGGTCATAGCTTAGGATTCTGGCATTCACGCTTCCGGTCAGCGTGCTTTTTTCCAGAATCACAGCGCGCAGGCTTTCGGCCCTGTCTTCTTCTGCCGCAAGCTGCTCCTGTATCTGTGCCAGCTGCCGGACGGTCTGCGCAAGCTGCTCCTGCTGTTTCCTGCCCTCGTCTTCATAATGCAGCCGCAGCGTATATCCAAGGCTTTTGCGTTCTGCATCAAAATCCTGTTCTTTCTGGTTCAGCACTTCCAGCTGGCGCTCATACCGGATGCGCTCCACGCTCTGTGCGTCCAGCTCCTGCTGGCGCCCCGCACAGTCCAGGATATGCAAAAGGCGTTCTGCCTGTTCATATTCCCGTTCCTTTTCATCCCGTTCCAGCTGTATGATTTCGCGTTCTGCCCGCAGATGACGCTCTGCTTCCATCGCCTCATGCACGGCTTTGGACACCTGCTGGTACCTCAGATGCTCTATGCCCGCCGCAAGCTCCTGCTGTGCGGCCTGCAGCGAAGCGCTTTTGTTTTCTGCCGAAGCCTTCGCCGCATCCAGCTGCCATAAAAAAACGCCTATCCGCTCCTTCTGCCTTTGCAGCTCGTCTTCTGCTTCCTGGCAGCCCTGCGCCGCCTTAAGAATGCCTTCCGATTCTTCTGCAAACTGGCGGATAATATCCCTGCGCTGGATTTTGGACTTGTTATCCTTATACTGGCAGACATATTTTTCCACAATCGACTGAAATTCTTTTATCCGGTCTTTTTCCTGATTGATTTTGCTGGCAGCCGATTCCAGCAGCCATTTTTCTGCCAGCCCCTTTTCATCCCTGCAGTCCGAAAACAAATCCGAAAGCCCGGACTCCTTTAAGTTGATTTTTTTAATGATGGTTTCCCATTCTTTATAATAAATCTGATATTCCATCAGCTTGTCAAAATACTGTCTCGCCTGCACGCCGCTGCTCATGTCGTAGCTGAAAAATGCCACGCCCGCTTCTTTTTTGTAAGATTCAAACAGCTGCCTGCAGGATGCAAAGTTTTTGAGCACGATTTCTTTTTTATTTTTTTCCACAACCGGCAGATGGTGGATATCCTGCGGGCAGGAATGCCGGTACTCACTGATAAACTGGATAATTTCCAGATTGTCATGAATGTCTGCACTGATTTCCTGACGCCTGCGCACCATCATGCCCGTCATGACATATCCAGCGCCATGGTCCAGCTGCCATTCCACCAGAATAAAGGACGGCCGGTTTGTGGTGAAGTAGCTTTCAAACGGCCGCTCCTTCGCATCCCGGTATCGTTTGTGCACAAACGGTGCCATTATCATCTGCACAAGCACCGATTTGCCGCCGCCATTGCGCAGGGACAGCAGCGTGCTCTGCCCGTTCATCTGAAATGTTTCGTCACTGATTCGGATTGCATTGTTATTATAGTTTAAATTAATCAGGCGTACTGCGCTGATTTTGCTCATATTCTTACCTCATTCGTTTTCGAAAATAACCGGCCGCCCTGTCACTGGCCCGTTCCCAATACCCTGTGCACCCGCATGATATGATTCTGGTTTAACAGGTTCCAGTCCATAAAGCTGTCCAGCTTTTTCGTTGTCTGAATCATCCCGTCTTCTTCCACATAATCAATCAAACCCTGTTTTTCCAGAAATTTCAGGATATGGTGCAGGAGTCCTTCTTTCGTCGTCTTTGCTTTGGAACCACGGTCGTCAGAACGCAGCGCTTCGTATGCTTCGTACATGGCCGCAAACGCCAGCCCGCTTTCTTCGTCCGCTTCTGCCCCGCCCTGTGCACCCTCCTTCAGGTATGTGCCGATGCTGTTCTGCAAATCCCCGGTACGCAGAAATGCACGGGATTTGCTGCTGCTCCCCTGCCCGTCATAAAACTCCGCCAGCAGGGTCAGAATCACAAACTGCGCTAAAAAATAATCCCGGTCTGTTCCATTGGATTTGCACAGGGCTGCCTTCAGCTGCGCTTTCGAAAAGCCAAGAAAACTGTTTTCTTCCTGCGGTATAAGGTAAATCACATCCCCGTAGCGCTCGATGCTGCTGGATGCGATTTCTCCCTGGGACTTGACAAGGCTTTGTATCTGCTCGTTTTCTGCATAGGCTTTATAGAGGGTGCTTTCGGTTTCCTCACGGATTTCGTGGTGTTCCAGAAGGTAGTAAAAGATTTCCTGGCTGATGCGGATTTCTTCCATTTCATATGCCATAGCCAAAGCTCCTTTCCAAACGTATGTCAGTTCTGATAAAGACAGGATGCTTATTCCGCAAATGCTGCCCGAAACAGCAGATTGGAGCAGCGTATGGTTTTTGGGTTTCCGCTTTCATCCATGACCCCTTCAAAGGACACCGGCTCCCCGTCCTGTGTCCTTGTCACCGAAATCTGGCGGACTCTTTTTCCGGTTTCCGGCTCCTTGGCTTCCAGAAGCTCCAGCAGCATTTCATGCAGCTGAAAGCTTCCCGGTGCTTCCTGCAAAAACTCGCTGCGTTCTTTTTTTAATGCCGGAATATCAATTTCCCTGCTTTTTATCAGCTCCACCATAATTTCTTTAAAAATATCCACATCCGGTATCAGCTGCTGCATTTTATCCGGCTCCCGGTTAATTTCTTCCCGGCACTGCGCAAGGGAAAATTCCCCGTCTGCCAGCAGCTTTTCCAGCAGATACTGCAGGCAGTCCCGGTATTTTGCAAGCTTTTTGCGGCGCAGCATTTCCTGTTCCCGCTGCCACTGTTCTTCGTCAAAGTCAATCTGCTCCTGGCTGTCTTGCTCTGTCTTTTTACGTGCCGCCTGCTGCGGCTCAAACGCTTTATTCAGGTTATATATTTTATCCGGGCCCTGTACAAAAAGAGGGCGGAAAAATCCTTCCATGCGGGCAAGTGCAGCCGGATTTTGCAGTACTTTGTCAAACAGCTCGGTGCGCAGCGAAAAACGCTGGATAAGCGACATCTGGGACAATTCTTCGAGTTCTTTTGTATAGAGTGCTTTCAGGTCCAGATGATTTTGAAGGATTTTCTGGTGTTCGTCTATGGCACGGTTTAAATATCCTTCGATAATCCGCAGGTTTCCGAGATTTTCTTCCTCTTTTGCATTCAGCTTATGGACGTTGATATGTTTTTCTTCAAGCTCTTTTGCCCTTGCTTTTACCATCTCGCGGTATTCCAGAAACTGCTTTCTTGTATCACGTATCGTGTGCATATTTTCTTCCAGAATATTCTGGTAATCCCTGACGGAATAATTCAGGGCGTTTCTGCGGATTTTCAGCATGGCATCCTGTATTTTCTGTAACTGCATGCGCAGCAGGTTAAAGACATTTTTTATCTGGTCTGCCGCTTTGTCATAGCGCCGCTTTTCCAGATGCATTTTAAATATCATTTCGTGAATGGTCAGCTTCATGTTGCTTTCGATTTCCAGCGTGCCGAGCAGCAGGTTATACCCATCGTCCGTCAGGCGGTAGGATGTCCGCCGGACTTCCGTGTCCAGGGAGACAATCCGGTTTGCAACATAACTGATGTTCATCTTCCGGTATTCTCGTTTTTCGAAATCATACCCTTCAAAATACATCGGCCTGCCTTCATTGGACAGGATAATGTTTACAATAAAATCACCCAGGCTGCGGCAGTCCTCATACGACATCGGCTTTTCAAAGCTGGCTGTATTGACCGAATCGATATACGCGCCGATATCATCCATCATGCAGGGTTCTTCCTTCAGCGACTGTTCCATCAGGTACAGCATCACTGCAAAAATCATATTCAGCTGCTCGTCCAGGCTGTCAAACCCATACCGCCGCCATGTTGTTTTCTGGCTGCTGTTGCCAAACAGCATCGCATATAATCCCACGTTTTTCATCCGTTTTGGGAACTGTTTTAAAAATTCATGCTGCATAAAATTGCCTTTCATCACTCATCCCGTCATGGATTGCAGGCATACCAGGCTTCCAGGTACTTCTTTTCATTTTATTTCCAGCCACTTCTCTTGTGAAGAAATGCTTGATTTCATTTCAATTAAATGCACCAGCCACTGGTTATCCCCAATCTGTTCAAATATCATATGGTCTGCCCGTTTTTTCAGTGACAGGGATTTTTCGTCTCGCAAAAAGAGAAAACCTGTATTTTTCTTGTCGAGGTTTTTAATGGCCATGGATTTCTTTCCCGATACCTTAAAATGCAGGCATGTCTCCCCGCCCGGGTCAGTTTTCTCCAGCTCATATTCACCGTCAGGATTTTGTTCAAAAAAATTATCCACAAATAGTTTATCAATGATATATTTACGGTATTCCTCATTCATCCTGTGTTTTATCCTTTATCAAGCTTCTAATCCGCATTTGCCTGCCGGCTGTCCCCCTGCGGAACATACGATAATTCATGACCGGGTAAGCCGCTGATTTCCACACTCCCCTGAACCATTTGCTGGCGGATAAAGTCTGCCACCAGTCTGTAAGCTTTCCGCCCGCCCTGCTCCGGCGATAAATCGTTCATGACATCTAAAAAATCAAGAATCGGACGCGAAAACGGCTGTACTTCGGACTGTTCCTCTGATACCAGTTCAATGTCATAGGCTCTTTTCCTGGCATACTTATTGATAATATCCTTTGCCAGCATAAATCCTGTGCGTGCTGCAGGCATATAAATAAAACTTTCACGCATTGAATTGTCCAGGAATGAATTTACAATTATTCTTCCTATTGAGACATATGTCATTCTCTCATATGTTTGTTTTCCACGAAATCTTATCCTATACCCCCGCATACGAATTTTATAAAAAATTTCCGGCTCTGGTTGCAGCGTAATATTTACAGACCCTGATAAATCTTCCGGCATTTGCAGGCAGAGCTTTTGAATGCTTACACAGTCACTGTTAAACAGTCTTTTTACCAGACCGTCTTTTGCCGACTGCAATATCTGATTGATGACAGCCTGCAGCTGCGGCAGAATATCCTCCAGATATATTACCGCTGTCTGCCCGTCTTCTGCCTGCCGGAATGCTTCGAGAAATATGGTTTTCATGTAATCCAGTTCCCTGCTCTGCATTTCCCTGACAGCCTGCAGCTGGAACAATTCATCCGATAGCTGGTGCATTGCCCAGGCCAGTGAAAGCAGATAGCTTTTCCCGCTGTTATTATCCCCGACGAACAGCGTCATCGGCGCAAGCTCAATTTCAGCCTTTTTTATTTTTCCAAATCCTTCCACTGACAATTTCCAATACGACATACGATTCCCCTGCTGTTTTCTGCTGATAATTTTCCCGGTTCCAGGCTGTTTTTCATTAATATTTTCTGACATCCTGTACGAATTCTGTTTTCTTCTGTCCGTCTCCTGTTTTCAGGCTGATTCCCATTATATTCCCTTCTGCACTCTGTTGCAAGTTCTATTTCACAAATCATGTGTCCGGCTGGTTCTTCCTGAAATCTGCAATATTCAGAATTTCCTGCGGAATATACTGTTCCCGTTCCAGCACATCCTTCATCCTGCGGACGGTCTGCTGCGAAAAACACGCAAAAAAACGCCCGGAAAGCCTGCGGTTTTGTTTTTCCTTTGTAACGGGCAGCCCGGCAGTCTGAGCGGCTTTTTCGAGCATTTTTTCATACGCCTGTGTAAAGGGCTGTATGTTATGCTCCTGCTTTTCAAAGATTTCTGCCAGGCGCTCGTAAATGCCGATGCCTTCATAATCCAGGTCGCCAAAATAATAAATCCGGTTTTCCGGTGCCTGCATATAAGGCTCTGCACAAATGGAAAATTCCTGAAATGAGCGCAAAATCCCCTTCCCGGCTCCATAGACCAGCGTCCCGAACGGACAGCCGAAAATGGTTTCGCCGCCGTCCATCAGATGCCGCCGCATGCTGTAAAACGTATCTTTGTTTTCGACTGCCAGCAGATTCTGCGGCGTCCTGCGGTGGCTGCTGTAATAAGCAAAAGGCTCGCAGGTTTCATAAAAAGAAAGCTGTGAAACATCCATTCCACAGCGTTTTAATATCGTTTTCCCCTGTCCTGCCTGTAAAAATTTTTCCCGGTTCCATATCTGGAAGCTGCGCTCATTGCGGGAAATCCATTCCGCCGCTCCCTGCTCCTGCAGCAGATACCGGTTCAGCATCTGCACCCATTCACGGTCTTTTTGATACTGCTCCAAATGGCGCAGGTAATAATCTGCCGATATTTTCGTACTCAGCCCGTACTTTAATTCTTCCTCATAAAGGCTGTAATCCGCACGGCTCCCGGCCTCTGGTTCTATTATCCAGTATTCCAGATACAATGCCGGCTTCTTTCCGTTCGTTTTGGAAGCCTTCACCGGCTTTT
>CAJTSV010000010.1:0-14271 GCA_910579075.1 uncultured Eubacterium sp. | reverse complement strand
GCCTGCCGCTGGCAGCCTGATGGTAAATATGCCTGCAAAGCTCATCATAAGACTGCGGGCAGATTTCTTTTTCAATTTCTTCTAATTTGATGCGCTTCATTCCTATTCACAGCCCCGTTCTAATCATAAAAAACTCCCCGGACAGCTTTACCTGCTGTTTTGCAGGGACAAAGCATCCGGGAAGCATAATTTCTTATCCGGCTGGAATCACCGGCATTGCGCAGCCTGTGCCAAAAAACGCATGCCCTTATTCTCCGGCATCCACGATGGCATCTGCCAATGCTTCCAGGTCAGCCATATTTTCTTCCTTCAGTGTCGATTTAATCGTTACAACCGGCTCCACAAGCGACACATTTTTCATCGTTTCCAGCATGGATTTCATCGTCCTTGCAGCTGTCGGCCCCCAGGAACCGTTCTCCAGAATGCCGACCGTGCGCTTCTGGTATGCCTTGCTCTGCAGATGGCTCAGGAAATCATGCATGCACGGGAACACGCCGCCATCATAGCTGGCAGCTGCCAGCACCATGCGGTCATAGCGGAATGCATCCTCAACGACTTCTGCCATATCTTCCCTGGCAAGGTCGCTGACAACAACCTTTTCCACGCCCTTTTCACGCAGCATTTCGCCCAGCTTTCTGGCTGCCTTTGCCGTATTTCCATGAATGGACGCATACGCAATCAGGACGCCTGAATTTTCCGGCTTATAGCTGCTCCATGTATCATACAGTCCGATATAATAGTCCAGGTTTTCGTTTAATACCGGCCCATGCAGCGGACAGATTACCGCAATATCCAGCTTTGCAGCCTTTTTTAACAGTGCCTGCACCGATGCGCCATACCTTCCTACGATATTGAAATAATACCTGCGTGCCTCGCATGCCCATCCTTCATCGTCTTCGGCATCCATTGCACCAAACTTTCCAAATCCGTCTGCGGAAAACAGTACTTTCTCGCTGCTTTCATAAGTAACCATGACTTCCGGCCAGTGAACCATCGGCGCCATGTAAAAATGCAGGGTATGTGTGCCAAGTGACAGCGTATCTCCTTCTTTTACCTCAATACTGCGGTCATCCAGCTGGATATCAAAAAACTGCGGCAGCATCTGGAATGTCTTTGCATTTCCTACAAGCACGATATCCGGATAAAGTTCTAACAGCCTTCCAATGCTCCCTGCATGGTCTGGCTCCAGATGGGAAATCACAAGATAATCCAGTTTCCTGTCTCCAAGTGCTTCCTTCAGGTTCTGCTCCCATTCCTGCATCCCCCGGGCATCTACCGTGTCCATCAGTACTGTTTTTTCATCCAGGATTAAATAAGAATTATAAGAGACCCCGTCCGGCACCACATACTGGCTCTCGAACAAGTCCAGGTCCCGGTCGTCTACTCCGATATATTTGATTGAATCTGATATTGTTACCTGCATAAATCTTCTCCCTTCCTATGTTTTCTGGCTGTCTGTCCAGCCGTTTTCTATCATCCGCGTTCCGGGCCGGACAATCCCGCTGTCCGCCCGGCCGCCGTGGCAGCTGCGTGCTGTGCACCGTTATGCCGGCATGGATTATAGTATACTCTATGCATGCAGGTTTTTCAAACATTTTCTGCTGTAAATTCAGACTTTTCTTTTATGCCTTCCTAAAATCCTTCCTGCCTCATTTTATTTCTCACACCATCACATTTTTAAATACTTTGTGATTCCAGCAAGCGGTCCAGCCATTCACGGTATTTCATAACCAAGTCATAAGAGCCATAACGCTGCAGCATTTCCTGCAATTGTTCAACAGGCCCATTTTGAAACAGTACAATCAGTTCTTCCATCAGCAGTATTTCCTGTATTTCTTGCAATGTTATATTCGGCTGATTTTTGATATAATAAATAATTTCACTGCTCCATAGTATATTTTTAACCTGGCTGCCGTTTAATAAATGCGTTAAGCCACTTTTAACCAGACCTACATACTCTTTCTTTATATTTAAATTTTCCAGATTCACCTCAGACGGGCCCTTTTCATTTATTATCTGCCCAATCCCAAATATACAGTCTAATATTTCGTCATATTTATCCATAGCGTGGCATCTCTCCCTATATTTTTCATGTACCAGTACGTGTATATTATAATAACATACCCCGTCATCTTCAGCAAAAAAGAGCTCCCTTCCATTTCCATTGAAAAATTATCCTGCAAATGCCGCGTATCACAAGCCTCCATTTTCACACTTACCCAGCTTCCACTAAAAAGCTTCCGCAAATTTAAAATACATACGGCCCCTCTCCTTTCATAAATTCATTGTTATCTGTACTGATTTTTGATTTTCTGTTGGCGTATTCAGTAATTTAACATCTGCCAGTCAATGGAACATGATAGCCCTCATCAAAATCTTTTATAAAAACCGGATGTTTTCTATTAACTAAATTACGAATCACTTCTGCATTTGGTGCATCAAAGAATTTGAAGCCGTATTCATTTATAATTCGTTCTACGAATCTTCCTCTCGAAATACAATTCTTATAAAATGGCCCGCCACCATTAGTCAACGCTTTTTCCAATGCTATTGGACAATTTCCATTATAGTTAAGAATAATTCTAAATTGGAAACTCTGTTTATCAGAAGTTATTTTCATCTCATCGTAATTTGCCCCTGGATAAGCATTTGTAAACATATGCTCTTTTCCATACGGAACTTGCGCTTCAATATATTTAATTCTTCCCGGTGCAGCTAGGTACCCCAATATATAGCACAATTCCTGTTCTGATGTTTCAATATCCATCGCCCTTTTTGTTAATACATATCCCACAGTCTGTCTCCTTCCAAATTATATCATATTTTTCCCATACAAGCTTCTACATTTTTGGCAAAAGCGAATTAAAATCAGGACCATTTTTACCTATATCCCATTTACCAATTTTCATCTTCTTTATTTTTCTCCCGTCACCAAAATTCAGCAAATCCTCACGCTTAAATCCAGCTGCCAGTTTACGCAGACTTCCTAAATCAGCTGATGTAAGCAAGAAAGCTTCTTCTGGATTTATCAGCTTGCAATACGCCCAAAGCTGTCCTAAATCTCTTAAAGTCAGTTTCGTTTTTTTAGCCTCAATAAATATAAGTTTTGCTTTTGTATCTTTCTTTGCAATACCCAATACATCAATCTGTATATCGACTCCATTTGACTGCTCATTGATAACATCATATTTAGCCAAAACCCGATCCAGCCTTGAACTATGGCAATCTATAGTAATAATTTCATATCCCCTATAGTTATCCTTCATATACTGCTCAAGCCATCGCCTCATTGGTTCATATAATTCTTCTTCTAACATTTACTGTCCTCATTATATCCTAAATCATAAGCAATTTCTTTCCAGGAATTATAATGATTACCACGAATCTTCTGCGGAATAAAATCATCTTCTTCTCCAGGATGTGTTGGTTTTTGTTTCTTTTTTCCCATGAGTTCCCAATAATATCTATGTGTTACATCTGATACTTTTTTATTATGCTGCTCAATAAATATAGTCTGTTCATGAGCAAATGATTCCAATGCTTCATTTTTATGAATTACAGCAAACCCTATCGGTTTATACTCGTTTGCCCAAACTTTAACCTGATGCTCTTTTTTCCAAAAATCCGGCTTCCCTTCCTTGTATTTCTTTAAATTTCCGTCTCTCATATTAGGATGTCCCCAGTCAATATTCTGTACGGGTATATCAACACTTTTTAATAAATTACAAAAATCTGTTACTAATTCCCAGTTGAGCGGTATTTCAAAATACACTCTGTGCATTTCCCTATTAAAAAAATAATTTGACCTTCTAATATATCCTGTTACATCCGCAAATCCTTTTATAAACTGCTTTCTTTCATCCACAGCAAATGTAAATACCTCTGGCGAAATCCGAATATTATTATGAGATGTTGCCCTGCCTATATACCTCATAATTTCCCGAATTAAATAATCTTCATTAGGTTTACGAAAAGATATGTATGACACATTTGCACTTTGATTAAATGATAAAAATGTTCCAAGTAAAGGCTCTAAAACCTGCCTTATGTCTGTAATACTAGCCTTAACATAAACCCCTACATCTTTTTGAAATTCTGTTTCTAATTTCTTGTGAGGAATTTCTATAACTATCGTAGTTTCACTTGCTCCTCGCTGTATTTCACCATTTCCTGTTATCATACCAAGCAAATATGCCATTTCATTATTCATCCTGCTTGCTCTCCTCATTCCAAATTTACCATTCTCCACTAGCTATATAATTTTATTTGCCTGATTCAAATGCTTTCTTTATGCTGTACAAGATGTATCATTATACCACTTTCCTGCACTTATTTTCCTCATCTCCTTCTCAATGTAGTTTTTGTCATTTACGTTAAGCTTATATATATCATATACTATATTATTCAGCTCCTCATTCAGCTCATACCACTCATCGTCCATATACTTAACCATTTCCATTTTAGTCACAATGGCAACTACCTTTTCAAATGCCATATCATCAATCACAATCGGAATAACATTTAAATATTTGGCATCTGTATGTATTGTCAATCTTGAGTTATTAAATCCAAATCTAATCAAAAAATAATTACAGACTCTGGAATGCAATAGCCCCAAAACATATTTGCACATTTTTATATTTTTCATTTTCACTATTGTGACCGTTTCCGCCGGTTTTAAATTACCGCCAAAGCTTGCCGTAATCCCTGCTTCCGCACTGAAAATATTTTGTATAAAAATCTGGTTTCCATCATCTGGAATCTCTAAATCTTTAAAGCCAAATTTCCTGATTTGCTTTCCTCTAATTGCATTTTCTGATTTATCCCTGCCTCTCCTGATTGTTTCCGCACACATCCCGCCAAGCTGTTCATATGAACTTTTCAATTTATTATAAATCGGAACTTCCTCATTATCTGTAAAAACAATTATTTCATCCTCGTAATAATTCTGTGAAACTTCAGACATAAAGCTTATTTGGCCATGTTTATATATGTAATATTTTATTTTATTATCTTTCTCAAATTGATTCTGGAACGTAAGTACTACCTGTTCGCCCCTCACAGTTTTAAAATGAATTCCCAGTTCTATTATTGAAATTAATTTTTTCTCTTTAAGTAATTTATTTCTTATCCGTTTATAAGACGATATATGCAAAAGATTTTTTGGCAAAATAAATGAGACAAAACCTTTATCTTTTGTCATTTCAAAAGCCCTGTAAATTGCTGCTACGAAAAGATTCGCACCCGAGTTTTTTACATTGGCCACAAAATCTTCTTCAGCATTTAAAGCAACTTCTTTCCCCAAAGGAGCATATGGCGGATTCCCCACCACATAATCAAACTTAGTATGATTTAATTTTTTTAATATTGTTTCACCATCCAAGCCCAACGTATCCATTTTTTTGATATTTTTAGAACCAGTTAAATTTTTACATTTAATTACTGTTTTTGAATCAAAATCACATCCATATACATTTTCATAACCCAACGACAGTAATGTATAAATAAAACTTCCTGTGCCACAACAAGGATCTATAATGCTTGCATTTTTAGGAATATTCAAGAAATCTACAATACTGCTTGCCAATTCAATATCTGTATAAAAAATACCATTATTTTTTTTATACTCCTCATCCAGAGATTTTTCATATTGTATACTTTTTTCTTCAAATGTATGATTCATGCTCATTACTATACATCTCCCATATTCTATCTGCAATTGCTTTCGCAAGTAATGGTGGAACTGCATTACCTATTTGACTTCTTATGTAAAATTTACTGCCATAAAAAATGAATTTATCATCAAAGCTTTGTATTCTAGCCGCTTCTCTTGGCGTAATCGCCCTATTCAGCTCTGGATGCGAATTTGTTCCATTTGAAGGCGTATCAAATCTTGTGTCAATTGTCGGTGACACATTATTCCAAATCAAGCGGCCCCATGTTGTATTAAATTTTTGCCTGCCCCGTAATTCCTCTGGCAGACACTCTTTTCCCTTCTCCGGGGGAATCATAGCTAATTTTTTTAACACCAGTTCTGAATGTACGGATGCCTTATGATTGTACAAACATCCGCTTCCATCCCTCATCATTTTTTGATATTCTGATTGCGCTTCTGTTACATATTCCTGCTCAAAGTTGCCCTCAGCAGAATCCAGATAAGCCAAATCGGAAATCGCCTCTCTGACCGTTACTACACAGTCATTACCTTCAGGCAATTTGATATTCATGCTCTTTGAGCAGATAAATAATGCTCTCTCTCTTGCCTGTGGCACGCCAAATTCTTTTGCGTTTAAAACACCATACTCAACCTTATATCCGAACTTATTTATATATTTAAGAATCTCATCACGAAACCATCCTCCAGCAGTATTTAACATACTTTTTACATTCTCAATAACAAAAACCTCCGGCTGAAGTTCCTCAACCAAATTCAAATACTCCATAAAAAGATAATTCCTCGCATCATTCAGTCCAAGCTTTTTTCCTTTCATTGAAAAGCCCTGACATGGTGGTCCGCCAATTATCATATTTACATTTCTTTTCTTTGATTCAGCTATTATTTTATTTTTCACTTGCAGATTGGTTATATCTCCCATTATGACTTCAGCACCCGGCATATTTCTTTTAAATGTATCTGCTGCTTTTTCATTAAAATCAATTGCAACAACTGTTCTAAAATGTTTATTCTTGTGCATCCCATATGAGAACCCGCCGGCTCCGCAAAACAAGTCTAATATATTAAATATTTTTATCTGTTTCATCATCATTGCCTTTATATAATAATTTTTTAGATTAATTATACCTTTTAATATTTCTGTCAAATAATTTCTTATAGAAACGTCAATCTCATTAATCCTGACTATTTTTTCATTATGTAAAAATATATAAAATATCCCTATTTTGCGTTATTATACTGCATGACCCAGAAAATAGCAATCCATTTTTAAATACTGGCTAAATATACATAATTCCTATACCCGTCTTTGCGTTTTAACACCATATTTTTTAAAAATCTTATATAGTTGAATATGCCTTTAGCCATACCCGGAACGCGGACATACAGCACATAAATCTTACAAAGCTTTAGGTTATGTTGACGACCTTATCAGGAGCAGGGTCCAAGATTCAGCTGCATTTTATAAACAGGAAGTCTCTGAGCTGAACAGGCAGAGGAATGACTGCAGCTGACAAAAAAGGTAAAAAAACGGGCTGTCGCATCAAGAAAAACAATACAAGATGTAGTTAGTTTAAATGCTTCTTATGCTATATCTTGTATATATTTTGATTAGTTCGACAGCCCCATCATGTTTTACCATTAAACCTTCAAAGACAGTCAGTATACTCTATGCATGCAGGTTTTTCAAACATTTTCTGCTGTAAATTCAGACTTTTCTTATTTATTTGTTACTGTTCATTCCATGACCGGTAACATTCGCAAATCCATCTTAATTTCGCTTCGCGAATGGAATCTGCTCACTTCGGAATCACTTTCATTTCCTGTTTTTCCACAACCCCCTGTCTTTTGGCAGGGACGCGCTGCTGGTTTCCTTAAGGCTTCCATCCTTCGAATTGACATCAATCCCATACGAATAATAATATGTATCATCCTGTACTCTATAACTTACATGATAAACAATATCCCCGTCCGGCCGTCTGTCTAACATAATTTCCGATTCCGTATTCTTTGCAGACAGCCCGAATTCCTTTTTCAAATACCTGTCTGCCGCTTTCTTTGCCTGTTTTTCGGTAATGCCGCCTTTTTCCTTCACAGCTTTTTTCATGCTGTCTTCTTCCTGTCTGCGTGCCTGCAAAGCCTGCTGCGCCGCTGTTCCCTTCGTGGCAGCATAATCCTGAACGTTCTGAAAATCAATAATCTGCAGCAATTCTTCGTCGGTCAGCGCACGGTCAGGCAGATAAAATGTCCCTGTGTCCACTGCATACCCTGCCGCGTCTTCCGGTATCTGCTCCATGGACTCTGCCTGTATGATTTTCTGTTCAGGAAACGTTCCATTTGTGTAATCTGCCTCCAGCTGTTCGAGCCGCTCCCTTTCTTCCTTCGTATATTCCCTGGAAAAACCGTCTGCTTCCACATCCTTCTGTTTCTGCAGCACCTGGCGGGCATCTTCAAGTTCCTTCTGCGGAAGCTGTTCCATCCTGTCCTGGGCCAGAAAACGGATTCCTGCCTGTATCGGAACCGCTGCTCCCAGAATCAGCGCAAAGACTGCTGCTGCCATACCCGTTTTTTTCCACCTGTCTGCCCTGCGCTTCCTGTTTTTTTCCATGTTTTCCACATTCCTGATGATTTCCATGCACATTTCCTCCTTCATGTGTATCTGTTCCATTGTTTCCTTTAATTTCAATACATTCACCTGCAATATTCCTCCTTCCAGACTGACCTGAGCTGTTCCCTGCCCCGCTGCATCCGTTTCCTTGCCGCCTGTGCTGTAATGCCAAGCATGCCGGCTATTTCTTTCACCTGATAGCCTTCGACATAATACAGGTAAATAACCACCCTCTGCTTTACCGGAAGTTCCAGAAGCTCTGCCAGTGTCTCCTGCTGCTCCTGTTCCGACGCCAGGCTGTCTGCAAGCTCATCAATCGGAATCTGCGGATGGCGCAGCCAAAACCGCCGCATATCTTTGCACAGATTTACTGCTACTTTGACAAGCCACGCTTTTTCGTGCTCTTTGTCCTTAAATTCCGGAGCCTTTTCCAGATATCTGCAAAACGTTTCCTGAATCACATCCTGGGCATCCTGTTCGCTGCACAGCATCACAATGCAGATTTTAAACAGCATATCGCTGTATGTCCTTACTGCTTCTTCCAGATTCATGTTTTTCACCTCCTTACTTATAACACGAATCGCGCCGGCAGAATGTGACACCCGGATAATTTTTTATGATCTGGCTATAAAAAGCCTTCGAAACCCCATAAAACAAAGACAGGCCTGAAAATCCTTTTATGCATACCGGATTTTCAAGCCTGTCCCCAAAAAATATCCCTATTTTCGTATCTCACATGCTGGCTGTTTATGCCTTATTCATGCAGCAATGCTTATATTTCTTTCCGCTTCCGCAAGGACACGGGTCATTCGGATAAACCTTTTTTTCCTTCGTCTTTGGCTTAGCCGCAGAATCATCCTTATTTGTCCCGGTCACCTTTGCGACTTCCTCACGCTCTACCTTTTCTTCCATTCTCACATGATACAAAAGACGCAGCGTATCTTCGCGCATGTTCTGTGTCATGCCGTCAAACATTTCAAATCCCATCAGCTTGTATTCTACGAGCGGGTCTCTCTGCCCGTATGCCTGCAGCCCGATGCCCTGGCGCAGCTGGTCCATGTCATCCAGGTGGGCCATCCACTTGCGGTCAATCACCTTCAGCAGAATAACACGCTCCAGCTCGCGGATTGCTTCCGGTTCCGGGAACTCTGCTTCTTTTTCTTCATACAGCCGGACAGCCTGTTCTTTTAATTTATGCTTGACTTCCCTGCTGTTTTTGCAGTCCTCAATGCTTTCAGCAGTCAGCGGCTCAACCGGGATAACCGGCACCAGCAGCTGGTTTAATTCTTCCAGATCCCATTCTTCCCGCTCCACATCATCGGACAGGCAGGTATCGACCGTCGCTTCCACAAAATCCACAATCATCTTGTAAATCGAATCGCGCATGTTTTCACCGTTTAATACCTTCATGCGTTCTTCGTATACAATTTCCCTCTGGTCGTTCATAACCTGGTCATATTCCAGCAGGTTTTTACGGATGCCAAAGTTATTGGCCTCGATTTTCTTCTGTGCCTTTTCAATGGCATTGGTCAGCATCTTATGCTGGATTTCCTCGCCTTCCGGAACGCCAAGCGCATTAAAGACATCCATCAGCTTTTCCGAACCGAACAGGCGCATCAGGTCGTCTTCGAGCGAAATGTAGAACTTGGATTCGCCCGGGTCGCCCTGGCGGCCGGAACGCCCGCGCAGCTGGTTGTCGATACGCCTGGATTCGTGCCGCTCCGTACCGATAATCTTTAAGCCGCCGGCTTTTCTGGATTCATCGTCGAGCTTGATATCCGTACCGCGCCCGGCCATATTGGTCGCAATGGTAACGGCTCCGTGCTCGCCTGCATGGCTTACGATTTCTGCTTCCTTTTCATGGAACTTCGCATTCAGCACCTGATGCTTAATGCCCCTGCGGCTTAACATCTTGTCCAGCAGCTCGGAAATTTCGATGGTAACCGTGCCGACCAGCACCGGCTGTCCTTTTTTATGGCATTCTTCCACATCGTCACAGACAGCCTTGAATTTTTCCTGCTGTGTTTTATAAACCGCGTCCTGATGGTCTTCGCGGACAACCGGCTTATTCGTTGGAATCTCAATCACATCCATGCCGTAAATATCACGGAATTCCTGTTCCTCGGTCAGCGCCGTACCTGTCATGCCGGCCTTCTTTTCAAATTTATTAAAAAAGTTCTGGAAGGTAATCGTAGCCAGCGTGCGGCTTTCCCGTTTTACCTTTACATGCTCCTTTGCTTCAATCGCCTGATGCAGCCCGTCCGAATAACGGCGTCCCGGCATAATGCGCCCCGTAAACTCATCTACAATCAGCACCTCGTCATCTTTTACCACATAGTCCTTATCACGGAACATCAGATTGTGCGCCCGCAGCGCCAGGATAATATTATGCTGGATTTCCAGGTTTTCTGCATCCGCAAGATTTTCGATATTAAAGAATTTTTCGACTTTTTTGACACCGTCGGCCGTCAGGTTTACAACCTTGTCTTTTTCATTGACAATAAAGTCCCCGTCTTCTTCGACCTCGACACCCATAATGGCATCCATTTTGGTGTATTCGCCCGTGCCTTCCCCGCGCTTTAACTGCCTTGCCAGAATATCGCAGGCTTCATACAGCTTCGTGGATTTTCCGCTCTGCCCGGAAATAATCAGAGGTGTCCTGGCTTCATCGATTAAAATGGAGTCCACCTCATCCACAATCGCATAATGAAGGTCACGCTGTACGAGCTGTTCTTTATAGATGACCATATTGTCCCTCAGATAGTCAAATCCAAGCTCGTTGTTTGTCACATAAGTAATGTCACAGGCATAAGCTTCCCGGCGCTCGTCGCTTTCCATGCTGTTTAAAATACAGCCGACCTTCAGCCCGAGAAATTTGTGAACCTGTCCCATTTCATCCGCATCACGCTGTGCCAGGTAATCGTTGACCGTAACAATATGAACGCCTTTTCCCTCTAACGCATTCAGATAAGAAGGCATGGTTGCTACAAGCGTCTTGCCCTCGCCAGTCTTCATCTCGGCAATACGGCCCTGATGCAGGACAATTCCGCCAATCAGCTGCACGCGGAACGGCTCCATATGAAGCACGCGCCACGATGCCTCCCTGACTACTGCAAACGCCTCCACTAAAATATCGTCCAATGTTTCGCCTTCGCTCAGGCGCTTTTTAAATTCCGCTGTCTTGCCCTGTAATTCTTCATCTGACATTTCCTGCATCTGCGGACGCAGGCTTTCAATTTTATCAACAAGCGGCTTGATTCTTTTTAACTCACGTTCACTGTGAGTCCCGAATATTTTTTCAAATGCTCCCATACAATCTCCTATCGTTATCGTATACTAGTCAGACATCACAAACTGCCACCGTTACGCCAGCCGTTACGCCCGGGCTGCAGCACCATGCCCGGCTGGCCCACAGCCACAAAATCGGTTCTATTATAGCACTACTTTCATTTTGAAACAATAGATAATGCGGTGAACTATTTGTGAATATTTTATAAACTGTAAAAATTCAGGCAGCCCGGACTTTTCCCATAGCTGTAGCATTTCATATTCTCAGGAATCATATACACCCTGCATGCAGCTTTTCGAAATCCATTTTTTTAATTGCATGAATTTTCAGTTTATTTTATCCAATTCTATGCAATTTCAGAATCAATATATTTTTTTCACTTTTTTTCAAATTTATTGTTGACAAACTCCTATTTGTTTGATATTATAAGTTCATCAAAAACAACCGGACACAATAACAAAAGCAAATCATTCTCAGGATATCAGGATATAAAAACTGGATAAAAAAATCTGAATGAAAAAATCTGGATAAAAAGGCTGGATAATATAACTTCTAGAATAAGAAAATAGCCAGATAACCATTCCAGACAACAAAATATCTGGATAACCATTCCAGACAACAAAATATCTGGATAATCATTCCAGACAACAAAATATCTGGATAATCATTCCAGACAACAAAATATTCAGGTAATATATCCAGATAATTAATATCAGGATTACGGCACGAAACAAGCGCCTCAGAAATCCGCTTCATCCTGAAATGATACGCAGAGAGCGAGGTGAGTCCGCCAGGATAAGCAGTGAATACCTAATAATCTATGAAACGAGGTAAGGTCCAATGATTACATAATTTTAATTTCAAGTGCATTCACATCATCGAAAGAAAACGGAGAATACGCCAATGGACAGATTATTTTAAATCAGGCCGGTTTCAGACAGGCAGAAAAACAGACTTGAAAGAAAGCGGGGACAGACCAATGGAGGATTCAGTTTAAACCCAGACCCAAATATAACAAAACCAGATGAAAGCGGGGTACAATCCAATGGGAACCGTATCATAACCCGGACTTCAGTTTTTAAATCTTAACGAAAGCGGGGAGTTGTCCAATGCAGACAGCAGCTTAAATCCAAATTTTAATTCTGAACAAATACAAGGAAAGCGGGGTACAGTCCAATGAAAACAGCAGCTTAATCCCCAACCCGGAAAGCACGGCAGCTGTTATATCTGGACACAGGAACACACAGTAACAGCTGAGATGGCAGCTTCCATCCATAGCTTGAATTGTCAGGACAGAAACAGAAAAGAAATTATTTAAGAAAGCAGGTACATTCCAATGGTTTCATAAGCTGAAGAAAATCCGTTTTTATAACAGACCGAATGAAAGCGAGGTATCATCCAATGCATGATTTTCATTGCACAAACGTTTTCAGGTTAGTTACATGATATGCATAAGAGACCGTGAAGATAGCACAGAAAAGTGGTCGGAAATTCAGTCGAGTACATTCATATATGGGTTCAGATCAGACGCATTCAAGGAAAACAGACATGGATACCGGATGGACTAAACTGAAGACACAGCTATAAAAAATTACATTTCATTCCTCATTTAAGATTATCGTTGTTAAGAAATTTCAAAAGAAAGGCATGGCAAGCATCCATGGAAATATCAGTCTGAGAGGCGTCAGTAATAACTCAAAATTACTGGCGCCTCTTATCCTATATCCGCTTTTCTGCGGCATTCGTTATCCGCCCTGCTACTGCTGTGATTTGCGCATCTTGTCTGCAAGATAATAGCCCAGGTTTTCCCCGGCATTCACCAGGCGGCATCCATAGAAAAACCCGCCTTTTGGCAGTTCTTTTTTCCACACAACCCTTGCTTCTACATTGATTGGTTCTTCCTCGTCCTCATCCCGTTGTTCATCGACAAACTGAATATACAGATGCCGCACATCCTGTTCTTCGATTTTTACCGGACATTCAAACCCGATTCCGTCTACACACAAATCGTGAATGAGAATATCCTGTCCGTCCGGGGCATTACTAATCTTAAGCCTGCCCGGCATATTCATCACAACCCGGGCAACCTTGCGGCGGTTTACCTTTACACTTGTCTTTGGAGCTGCAAGCGCATGATACTGCCTGCCGTCTACTGTCCGCTTCTGTATTCTGCAATTGGTCCATGCTTTTGGCATGTCCAGGCCGTCTTCATATATCGTGATTATCTGTACATGAGGACTGGAAAAATCCACAACCTGCCCCTCATGCCGAATCAGTTCCAATAAAACAACCTCGGAACGGACTCCTGCCACAACTGCATCCATATCTACAAGCAGTGTTTTATATTTGCAGCGGACTGTTACCTTCTGGCCCTTTTTCAACTCTGATATTTTCAAACTTCCTGCCTCCTGCTATTCTTTTCCTGTTTCCAGCTGGCCAGGCTTTTCGTTTCTGTCCTGCCTGGCCGGCACGGCTTCCTGTTTCTGCGACATTTTAAGCGCTGGCTGGACGTTTCGTTTCTGTCCTGCCTTCTGATGAAACTCTCCTGTTTCGCATAACCGGTAATTTTGCTGCCGTCTGCTCCGCAGCAGTATCAGTTTAACATACTTTATTCTATTTTTCCACCTCGTACTGGATATTTTTCTGTAACAGTTCAGGCAAGCTGACCTGTTACATGCAAAAATCCATTGAAAATCGCTT
>CAJTSV010000009.1:32185-63606 GCA_910579075.1 uncultured Eubacterium sp. | reverse complement strand
TCTTTCCGGCCGCTCACGCCTGTGCACACCTGTTTCGTTTAAAACGGAATCTCCTTCCCCTGCAGCCGCCACTGCCGGAACTCTGCCGAAGCAGACAGCAGCAGGTCCGAGGAAGAATTCAGTGCCGTCTCCACCGAATCCTGAATTACACCGATAATAAACCCGACTGCAACCACCTGCATCGAAACCGTGTCCGGGATGCCGAACAGCGAGCATGCCATCGGTATGAGCAGCAGGGAGCCGCCCGCCACGCCCGATGCACCGCAGGCCGCCAGCGCTGCCAGAAGACTCAGCACAATCGCAGTCGGGATATCCACTGCAATGCCAAGTGTATGTACCGTTGCCATTGTCATGACGGTAATTGTAATCGCCGCGCCGTCCATATTTATGGTTGCGCCAAGCGGAATCGTCACGGAATACGTGTCCTTATCCAGCCCCATTTCTTCACAGATTTTCATATTGACCGGAATATTTGCCGCGGAACTCCTTGTAAAAAACGCCGTAATCGCGCTCTGTTTCAGGCATTTGAAAATCAGCGGAAACGGATTTTTACGGATGCACCAGTATACAAGCAGCGGGTTGGTTACAAAATAAATGCCCAGCATGCATCCGACCAGAAGCACAAGCAGCCTGCCATATACCGTAAACGTCTCCAGCCCGCTGGACGTCACGCTGGCATACACCAGCCCCAGAATGCCAAACGGTGCCAGATTGATAATCGACGCAACAACCTTCGAAATGCCGTCCGAAATATCCGAAAGCATCGCCTTCGTTGTGTCCTTTGCCCCGCGGAATGCCACGCCTAAAAGCACGGCCCACGAAAGAATCCCGACATAATTGGCATTCACCAGTGCAGATACCGGATTGGCCACCACATTCATCAAAAGCGTGCCCAGCACTTCCGCAATGCCCTGCGGTGCCGCGGCCTGCGTATCTGCCGCTTCCCGCAATACCATTTCGACCGGAAATGCCATGCTGGCAAACACAGCAATCACGGATGCAAGCACCGTACTGAACATATACAGGACAATGACGGTACGGATAGTACCCCCATGGGACTTTCCGGCATTGCTCAAAGAACTCATTACCAGGAAAAATACAAGCAGCGGCGCAATTGCTTTCAGCGCGCCGACAAACACATCACCCAGAATTGCAATGGCAGAAGCCCCTGGCAGCACAAGCGCTAAAACCGCGCCGGCTGCAAGCCCTGCGATAATCCGTTTGACAAGGCTGATTCCTGTCCACATTTCCCACATTTTTTTCATAGTTCCATCCCTTTCTTACAAACAGGCAGCCTTGCGCATCACCGCCCGAATTCTGACAGCTCCAGCCCCTCGTTGCGCTCCAGTGTCATGCCCACGCTCCATGCGTTGACAAACAAAAGCAGCGGCCTTCCCCTCATATCCATGACCTTTTTCATATCCGACGTGCCTGTAAGCTTTTCCAGATCCAGCCCCTTGTTTTCAATCCAGCGGATATGCTCATACGGCAGGTTTTCCAGGCGGATTTCTACATTGTACTCATTTTCCAGGCGGAATTTCAGCACGTCAAACTGCAGGACGCCGACCACCCCGACAATGATTTCTTCCATGCCGCCCTTGTACTCCTGAAAAATCTGGATGGCTCCCTCCTGGGCAATCTGCGTCACGCCCTTGACAAACTGCTTGCGCTTCATCGTGTCGACCTGGCGCACCCTTGCAAAATGCTCCGGCGCAAACGTCGGAATGCCTTCAAATGCAAACTGCTCCTTCGCCGTCGTCAGCGTATCGCCAATCGAATAAATGCCCGGGTCAAACACCCCGATAATATCCCCGGCATACGCCTCGTCAATGATTTTGCGCTCCTGTGCCATCATCTGCTGCGGCTGCGGCAGCTTGACTTCCCGGCCGCCCTGGATATGCCTTACATCCATGCCCGCCGTAAATTTCCCGGAACAGATGCGCATAAACGCAATGCGGTCCCTGTGGTTTTTATTCATATTGGCCTGAATTTTAAACACAAATGCCGAAAAATCTTCCGAAAACGGACTGATTTCCCCCATGTCAGATTTTCTTGGCAGCGGTGCATACGTCATCTGCAAAAAATGATGCAGGAAAGTCTCCACGCCAAAATTCGTAAGCGCCGAGCCGAAAAATACCGGCGAAAGCTCCCCCTTTGTAACCAGCGTCTGGTCAAACTCCGCGCTTGCCCCGTCCAGCAGCTCGATTTCATCCAGCAGCTGGCTGCGCGCTTCGCTGCCGATTTCAGCTTCCAGCTGCGGGCCGTCAATATCCAGTTCCCGCTCCGTGCCTTCCTTCGTGCCCTTTAACGTATCGGAAAACATCATGACCTTTCTGGTGCTGCGGTCATATACGCCCTTAAACCCTTTGCCGGAACCTATCGGCCAGTTCATGGGACAGGTCGCAATGCCAAGCTCTTTTTCAATTTCATCCAGCAGTTCAAACGTATCGTTCGCATCGCGGTCCATTTTGTTGATAAATGTAAAAATCGGAATATGGCGCATCACGCAAACCTTAAACAGCTTGCGCGTCTGCGCCTCGACGCCCTTTGATGCATCAATGACCATTACGGCCGAATCCGCGGCCATCAGCGTGCGGTACGTGTCTTCCGAAAAGTCCTGGTGCCCCGGCGTGTCCAGAATATTAATGCAGTAGCCGTCATAGTGGAACTGCAGGACCGACGAAGTAACCGAAATACCTCTTTGTTTTTCAATTTCCATCCAGTCCGAAACCGCATGCCTTGCCGTCGCCTTCCCTTTGACGGAGCCTGCCAGGTTAATGGCTCCGCCATACAGCAGAAACTTTTCCGTTAAGGTCGTCTTTCCGGCATCCGGGTGGGATATAATTGCAAATGTCCTTCTTTTTTCAATCTCCTGACGTAAATCTGCCACGGTATTTTCCTCCAAATTCTGCAAATCGATTGTAATCCTCAAGACAGCTGGAAAAATATACTGTGGATATTCATGCCAGCCCCCGTAATTCTATAATAGCGGGGCGCAGATGTCAATAAACAATTCGTTTTCTGTTTCGCTTACGCCAGCTTCATCCCCCTCAGCGCATAATACACCCCGTCTTCCCAGACGCTCCCGCACACCGCATCCGCAATCCTTTTGAGCTCCTCACAGGCATTGCCCATTGCAACTCCCATCCCTGCAGCTTTCATCATGCCATAATCATTCATGCTGTCTCCAAACGCCACCGTGTCTTCCATGCGTGCGCCATAATATCCGCAGACCATTTCCATTCCCCGTTCTTTGCCGTTTTCTTTTGGAATAATCTCTCCATTATAACAGGAACTGCTGTCCGCGTATGCATGCACCGCATAATCAAACCGCTCTCCAAGCAGTTCCCGGCTGCGTTCCACCGCTTCCAGGCTCTTGCTTGTAAAGCAGATTTTATACGCGCCTTTCTTCGGATATTTTTCATATGGCTGAATCAGAATCCCGGCCTCGATTTCCTTCTGCATGCGGATTAATTCCGAATTCTCCGGGCCCGGGTGCGTCATAAGCAGCAGCTTTTCCATCTGCGGGTCCGTATAAATCCCGTCCGGCGTCTCAATCCTGCAAAACATGCCCTGTGCATGAAACACATCCAGGCATTCCTGAATCGTTTCTTCTTCCAGAAGGCTGTCAAGCAGCACCCTTCCTTCTGCTTCCACATGGCTTCCTGCGCTTGCTATCACCCCGTCAAACCCGATGCTTAAAATATCATCCCCGATAATCGGCATATTCCTTCCCGTACATAAAAACACCTTATGCCCGTTCGCCCTGGCTGCGCGGACAGCCGATGCAGCCAGCGCAGACGGCGGTGCCATGGCACTGACCAGCGTGCCGTCAATATCCAGAAAAATAATCTTTTTCCCTGCTTTTAATACACTGCCTGTTTCTTTTTCTTTTCTTATCATATAACCGGAATGATTCTCCCTTCCTTCTGCTTCCAATAAGCTTTCCTGTACTCAGTTCTTATCCAGCCTGCATACGCCGGCAGCCCGGCTGTTTAGATTCATCTTTCCCGGAGCAGGAATATCCAGCCTTCTGTCATCCTGCAGGTCCGTAAAAATCATCGGAATAACCGTATCATAGCCGGCCTTTTCAATCTGTTCCCTGTCAAATTCAATTAACAGCTGGCCCTGCTTTACGCTGTCGCCGTCTTTGACATGCGCCGTAAAATATTTCCCCTTAAGATTAACCGTATCTACCCCGATATGAATCAGTATTTCCGTCCCATAGCTGCTCGCAAAGCAAAGCGCATGTTTCGTATCAAAAACGCTTAGAACCGTACCGTCTGCCGGGGCATAAACCTTTCCTTCTTCCGGCAGGACTGCTGTGCCGTCTCCAAGCACTTTATTTGCAAAGGTCTCGTCTTTTACATCTTCCATCGCAATCTGCTGTCCCTTTGCATACCCGAAAAAAATCTCCTCTGCCGGTGCCTGCGGATTCCCGTTTTCCTTATTTCCAGTACTGCCAGCCTGGCCTGCGTCATCCGGTCCCTGTACCTGCGCACGGGAACTGGCAGCAGCTTCCCGGGGAGTTTTATCCATAAATTTTCCAAGCACCAGAGTCATAAGAAATCCGCCCGCAATCGCAGCCGCATGTGCCAGAATATAATTCACATATCCGTTATTCGCCGGGTCTGCCAGCGCAATGCCAGGCACCACCGTCGTTCCGAATCCAACCGCTGCAAGGTCTGTCAGGTATACAAGAATGCCGCCGATGCACCCGCCGATAATCGGAAAGCGGTATCTTAAGTTAATCCCGAACAAAGCCGGCTCCGTAATGCCAAACAGTACCGAAATAAAACTTGGAATGCACAGCTCCCTTATTTTTACATTTTTGCGATGCATGACCAGATATCCAAGCACCGCGCCGCCCTGTGCGATAATCGCCACCGACATCAGCGGATTGATAAAATTGCGCCCCGTATCTGCCAGCAGCTGTGCTTCGATTGCCCCGAAAATATGGTGCAGGCCCGTAATGACCATAAGCTGCTGCAGGCCTGAAAAAACCGCATAGCCAAACACCCAGGTTCTGCGTCATCCATACAAGCGCATTCGTAATCCCGGAAGAAAGCCCGCGCCCGGCAGGACCGATTACCGTAAAGAGCAGCAGCGCACCCGCCAGTGTCGTCAGCAGCGGGGAAATCGTCACTCAACATAATGCAGCCGATGACAATGCCCAGAATCGGCCTTCCCCCGAACCGCTTGCAGGCACTGTAAGCAACCGCCAGCGGAAGGAATCCGAAAGCGCCTTAATCACACGCTGCAGGGGATTCATTTTCATGTTTGCTGCCGTTTTCAGGTCGCTCAGGCTCATGTTCTTCATATTGTTGTATTCTGCAAATACTTCATACACATCATTGACCAGCCCCGCACCGAAAATAATCTGCACCTGGTCGCCAGCCACAAACACGCCCTTTGCAAGGTCTACATCTTCCATGGCTTTTAAATCAGCCTTGTCATTGTCTGTCAGCACAATGCGAAGCCTTGTCGCACAGTGCGCCACTCCCTGAATATTTTCCCTTCCTCCTGCAAGCCTGGTAAGCTCCATGGAGATTTTTTCATATCTCTGCCGCTTATCTGCATCCATCTGATGCCTCTCCTTTTCATTTTTCAGCAAAATAGTGCTGCCGTATGCTTCTCCTGTGGCCACAGAAACGCAGGTGCCATTTCCTTCACCTGTCTCTTGCAATTATTATTATACTGCTATACAATCAAATGTATATGGAGAATTGTGACCTGAATATTCCTTATCCTGACTCATTGGAGTAAAATAAAAAGAAGGGAATCCAGCCTATGATAGATTATCATTTTTCCAACGATTTCTTCCGCAATATAGACGCGATGATTTACACCTGCGGATATGAGAACTGCAGCCCCGGCCACAGCTACGGGCCGGTGCTGCGAAACGGCTACCTGATTCACTATGTATTAAGCGGCTGCGGCATTTACAGGGCAAGGGGCAGGCTGTTCCGCCCCGGACAGGGAGATGCCTTTTTAATCTGCCCCGGCGAACTGATTTATTACGAAGCAGACCGCAGTTTTCCGTGGAGCTATGCATGGATCGGGCTGCAGGGAATTAAAGTACGTGAATATCTGGAACGCACTTCCCTTTTGGATAACCTGTGCGTGCACTACGGACAGGACGACCAGATGCGGCTCTGCCACGAAAAAATGTTTGAAGCCGACAAGCTTTCCCAAAACCGCGACCTGATTATGAACAGCATTATGTACGAATACCTGTTCCTTCTGGCCCGCAAATTTCCAAATCCCCGCCACTGCGCCAGCACACACAGGCCCGACTATGCCGAAGAAGCAGTAACGTATATCGAAAGCCATTACTGTGACCCGATAACCGTTTCAGACATCGCAAGCCATTTAAATATCAACCGCTCCTACCTGCACCGGGTATTCAAAGCCTTTACCGGATGCTCCATCCAAAGCTGCCTGTCCGACTGCAGGCTGCGCCAGGCCGCGCTTCTGCTGAAAAATACAGACCAGCCGGTCGGCATTGTCGCACGTTCCGCCGGATATGCAGACCCCCTGTATTTTTCCAGAATGTTCCGGCAGAAATACAGCGTCAGTCCAAGCGAATACCGCAGGCAGAAAACAGCCATGCCGCAATGCCATGAATGACGGGTGCAGGCCAGCCCGCTGTCTCAGTCCCCTTATGACAGGACTTCGACTTCACATGCATGCTTTTTGGAAGCCCTGTCATAGCTGATGCCGACAGCAAGCACCCTTCCGGCATACCGCCGTTCTTCTCCCAGCTTTCCCGCAAAGCGCAGGGCATATCTGCGGTCCTTTATCTGGCGGATAGCTTCTTTTGGCGTCGCATTTACCTTTAATTCCAGTATCAGGCAGTCTTCTCCCTGATACTGCGGATAAAAAATAAAATCTACAAATCCTTCCCCGGCTTTATCTTCCCGTTCCACGCGGTATCTGTCCCGTGCAGCCAGATACACCAGATTTACAACCGCAGACAGCTCCGCCTCACTGTTATAAGAAAATACCGGCGACTCCGTATCATGGACATATTTTAATATTTCAGCCATGCGCTCTGTATCGCCCGCGAGCGTAGCTTTCAGCATCCCGGCCGATTCCCTTGCAAGCCTGTTCATATACCCGAGGCTCTCATTTGACACCAGCATCTCACGGTACTGTTCCATCAGCTCCCTGTTTGGAATATATACCCTTTCGTTTTCTTTGCGGTAAGTCAGAAGGCCATAAACCGTCATTGCGGAATAAATCTGGTCTTTTGTGTGAAGCTGCGGGGCCGTTGCCGCATATTCAAGCATTTTCGCTTCCACACCTTCCCCGGACATCATCCATGCAAGGTCGTCCCTGATTTCCGCCACATTGTGCCTGATATAGTAAAAAATCTCATCATACGGCCCGGAACTGGTCCAGTAGTTTCGAATCTGATTATTCGTAAGTGCATATACAACCGAACGCGGATTATAAATTCTGACTCCCGAAGCAGTATCATAACCATCATACCAGTCTTTCAGCGCATTGCGTGTCACGCCCAAAGCCTGGCCGGATGCCTGCTGCAGCTTCCGGTATTTCCGGTAAAGCATATCTGTTTCGGATTCCGTAAATCCAAAATACGTTCCAAACCGTTTGCTGCCTGCCATGTCAAATTCCAAAAATCCATTTAACTCAGAACCGCTGGAATATTTGGTGATTGGCAGCACCCCGGTCATATACACAAGCTCCGCATAAGCCTGTCCTTTTAACAGCGATTTCAAAAACAGAAGATACTGCTTTCTGTCTTCTGCGGTCACAAAAGACATATGAAAAGGGGCGTCCCATTCATCTATGACAATCACAAATTTCTGAGCCGCCGTTTCAAACACAGCCTGCAGATTATCCCAGACAGCCCCGCCGAAAGCCAGCTGGCACTGCGGATAAGCTGCCATGATATCCCTGTTAATGCCGTCTTCAATCCTGCCAATATACTGGGCATATCCCGTACAGTCTCTTGAAACCCGGCTGAAATCTATAAAAATAACACGGTGCTGGTTTAAATGCAGATAACACTGCTGCTCATGCGCAATTTGCAGGCTGCGAAAAATTCCCGCTGTATCTGCCTGCTTGCCCAAAAAAGCTGCAATCATATTTGCCATCACACTCTTGCCAAAACGGCGCGGCCGCGTAATGCAGAAAAAACGCTCCTCTGTCCCAAGTGCCGGAATCAGTTCTTTTAACAAAGCCGATTTATCCACAAAATACGTTCCTGTGGCAGCGGCTTTGTAAGACTCATACGGATTTCTGCTGTCCAGATACATTCCCATAGCATTTGTTTCCTTTCTGCCTGCTGCTTCTTTTCAGGCTTTCTCAGCATTTACTGTAATATAATTCTGACACTTTCCTGCTGGCAGCAGGACCTCAACTTCACATTTATGCTTTTTAGAAGCCCTGTCATAACTGATGCCGACAGCAAGCACCCTTCCGGCATACCGCCGTTCTTCTCCCAGCTTTCCCGCAAAGCGCAGGGCATATCTGCGGTCCTTTATCTGTCTGATAGCTTCTTTTGGCGTCGCATTTACCTTTAATTCCAGTATCAGGCAGTCTGCACTGCGGTCTGTTGCGGGATAAAAAATAAAATCCACATACCCGGTTCCAGCCTTGTCTTCGCGCTCCACGCGGTAAGAATCACGGGCTGCCAGATAAATCAGGTTCACCATTCCCGCAAGCTCTGTTTCACTATTATAATGCAGCAGCGGAATTTCCGTATGATGCACATATTCCAAAATTTTTTCCATCGTTTCCGTATCACCTGCCAGTGTTGCCTGCAGCATGCGGGATGATTCTTTCGCAAGCCGGTATACATAGCCCAGGGAGGACTCTTTTTGCAGCATATCTGCAAACTGTCCCATCAATTCCTGATTTGGAATAAAAACCCTGCCATTCCTGCAGCTTAAAAAACCATACACAACCATGGCTGAAAAAATCTCATTCTTTGTTTTCAGATTCATGGACACAGCTGCATATTCCCGAACCTGCGCATGGACAGCTTCACCGGAAACCATCCGTACCAGGTCTTCCCGCACATCTGCAATATTGTTTTGGACATAATAAAAAATCTCGTCATACGGCCCGGAACTGGTCCAGTAATTGCCAAGCTGATTATTTACCAGTGCTCCGGTTACCGAACGGGGATTATAAACCCGCTCTCCCACACAAGTCTGATAGCCATTATACCATTCCCGCAGCCCGTCCCTGGTCACTGCGGGATGCTGCGACCGTTCCAGATACTTCCCGTAAATACCATCGGTTTCCGCCTCGGTAAACCCAAAGCAGGTACTGAACCGTTCTTCCGACGCCATCGTATATTCCAGAAACATATTCAGCTCCGAACCGCTGGAATACTTCGCTATGGGAAGAATTCCCGTCATATAAGCCAGCAGTACATACGGCTTGTCTTTTAGAAGGCTGCTTAAAAATGCCAGATACAGTTTCTTATCTTCATCCGTCACAAAGTCCCTGTGAAAGATAAAGTCCCACTCATCCAGAACAAAAATAAAACGGGCATCAGGAATCCCCGTATAAATCTCTGTCAGTACATCCCAGACAGCATCATCTTCGCAAACCGGAACATCTGGAAATTCCTGTTTTAAATCCCTCAAAAGCTTTTTTTCAATTCTGGAAATATACTGCTCATACGACCCGCACCGTCTCGGCAGTTCATTCAGGCAGATATGAATGACAAAATACCTGTTTAAAAAATTCCGGAAGCCGTCCGCCCCTGAAATCACAAGCCTGCCAAAAATATCTCCCATATCCTGTCCTTTCGAAAAAAAAGAACTAATCATATTCGCCATCACGGTTTTTCCAAAACGGCGCGGCCGTGTGATACAGATATAATTCCCGCCTTCTGTTACAAGCGGGAATAATTCCTGCAGCATCTGCGTTTTATCTACAAAATACGGCCTGGAAACCTCATTTCTATATAAGGTACAGGCAGCCGGACTATTCACATAGACTCCCATAAAACCAGCTCCTTCCCTGCATCTGACATGCTGATTCTCATTTCTTTCGCACCTGCAAAACCTCTGTCAGAATGCAGCAAGCACTCCCGTTTCCTGCATTCAGCAGATTGCCCCCGTTTTACAGGCATTGCGGCACTGTCCGCAGTGAATGCATTCCGGATGGTTTGCTTCCTTCACCGGGTCCAGATTCATCCCGCACGCCTTTGTGCAGGCACCGCACCCGGTACATTTGCCTGCATCCACGCGGTAACGGAATACGGCTATCGGATTAAATAAGGAATACACGGCGCCAAGCGGGCATATGTATTTGCAAAACGGCCGGTAAATCAGAACCGACAGAATTACCGTCAGCAACAGCAGCGCATTTTTCCAGGCATACAGCCATCCAAGCGCCGAGCGCATGGACTCATGAAAAAGCACAAGCACAATGCCTCCTTCCAGCGTTCCCGCCGGGCACAGAAGCTTGCAGAAATACGGCGCTCCCTGTCCGAGCACATCTGTCACGCAAAGCGGCAGCAGGATTACAAACACAATCAGTATCACATATTTTAACTTCCGCAGCAGCCGGTCTGCGCGAAACGTCCCGATTTTTTTCGAAAACGGCAGTTTATGCAAAAGCTCCTGAACCAGGCCGAACGGGCACAGCCACCCGCAGACAAACCGTCCCGTCAGTGCCCCGATAAACATCAGAAACCCTGCCACATAAAAAGCAAATTTAAAATTCCAGTTCCCGATAACGGCCTGCAGCGCTCCCACCGGACACGAACCAAGCGCTCCCGGGCAGGAATAGCAGTTAAGCCCCGGCACACAGAGCTTTTTCAGCGGCCCCTTATATATCTTTCCCTGTACAAATCCCGCCAGGTAGCTGTTCGTTAACAGCGCCCAGAGCGCCTGCACTCTGTGGCGGTGCCATTCTCCAGTATGTTTCTTCTTTCTCAATTCCAATACACCCCATGCAGATTTCTTTTATCCGATTCCAATACATTCCATACAGATTCGGACTGCTTTTTCAAATACGACATTTATTTCGCCACGGCTGATTCCATAAATCATCATGGCAATTCCTGCGGCTGCCACGCAAAGCCCCGGCAGGCTGCCGGCTGCACGCCCTGTGATTTTCCCTGCGGGCTGCGGCTGCCATCCTGCTTTTGTGAAGCCGCCAGCCGGGCGCATCAGGATTCTTCTCCCTGCAGCCTGCTTAATTCGGTCTCCACAACCTCCGTCCAGGCTTCCAGGCTTCGGCTGCCGGAATACGTGCTGCCTGTAATATTCCCGTCCTTATTTACGAAAAAGGTCTCCGGCACTGCTTCAATTCCCATCAGCCTGCCGTTCAGCATCCCTTCATCCGGAATCAGGAACGGGTACGATGCCCCTGTCCGTTCCGCCAGCAGCCCTGCTTTTTCAACGGCTTCCTCATCCCTGCTTCCATCTTCTTTTACCGCATCCAGAACAATGCCGATAACACCGACGCCCTGTTCTTTCATCTGCACATGCAGCTTTTCCAAATCCGGGATTTCATTGATGCAGGGCGTGCACCACGTCGTAAAAATATTTACCATCGTCAGCTCATTATCTGCAAATATCTCCCGGGTATACTCCTTCCCTTCGATATCTTCCATTACGAATTCACCCAGCTCCAAAGCCTGCGGGGTATTTTCCCCGGACTCCCCATCCTGTCCGGCTTCCTGCTGCACATCCTCCAAAGTCTCCTGCCTGCCCTCATCTGCTTTCTGCGCAGAAGAACAGCCGGCAGCCGAAAGACACAGTGCTGCAGCTGTTGTAATCGTTAACATTTTTCTGAAATACATGTTCATAAAGCATTTCCTCCTTTTCAATCAATCTTTCATAATATCAGGCTGCTGTACAGCCTGCTGCCTGCCGCATCCGGAATCATTATAGCACACTTTCCCCTGTTTGAAACATCTTTTCCAAAAACCCGCAAAAACGTACTGCCGGAGACCCGCAAGGGCCCCCGGCACGCCAGGATTACGCTATCTTCATTTTCTTTTGCTGATTTTTCTTTTGCTGATTCATGCAAAACAGCTGCTTACAGCATCTTTTTCATCTCATCCGCCACAAACTGCACCTTCGTACCTATAATAACCTGTACAGATGTCTTGCCCGGGCGCATAATTCCTGCGACTCCGGCTGACTTAATCTTCTTTTCATCTACCTTCGTATAATCGTTGATTTCCAGCCTGAGCCTTGTAATGCAGTTGTCAAGAGACTTGACATTTGCTTTTCCGCCAAGGCCTTCCAGAATTATCCCCGCAACTTCTGTATAGTTATTATTTGCAAGTGTCACTTTCATTTCGGATGCCGTATCATCATCTTCCCTGCCAGGCGTCTTTAACCTGCACGCCGTAATGACAACGCGGAAGACGACATAATAAATCACACCGACCACAATGCCGATTGGAATCAGGAACCATGGGTTCTGTGCCAGAGGCGTAAAGGAACTCAGGCCCAGGTCAATGGCACCGCCGGAGAAGGAAAATCCTGCACGGATTGGAAACGCAACCGTGATTCCGGCTGTAATGCCTGCCAGCAGCGCATGGACAACATATAATCCAGGAGCCAGGAACATAAACGAAAATTCAATCGGTTCTGTAACGCCCGTAAAGAAAGAACAAAACGCTGCTGACGCAAGCAGCCCGTATACTTCTTTCTTTTTCCCCTGTTTCGCAGTGTGGTACATCGCAAGGCAGGCAGCCGGAAGACCGAACATCATAAATGGGAAGAATCCTGTCATATACATGCCTGTTTCGCCAAATACACCCGTATTGCCCCAGAAATTACCAAGGTCATTGATATCAGCCACATCAAACCAGAATACTGAATTAAGTGCATGATGCAGTCCAAACGGAATAAGCAGGCGGTTAAAGAATGCATAAACACCGGCTCCCACAGCTCCCCATCCCAAAAAGATTTTGCCGATTCCAACCAGGACGCCATACACGACCGGCCATATGACAAACAGCACAGCCGAAGCACCAATCGATACAGCCGCTGTAACAATCGCTACCGCACGCTTGCCGCTGAAAAACGACAGGGCATCCGGAAGTTTCGTCCCTTTAAACTTATTATAACAGGTTGAACCAATCAGGCCGGCTACAATACCGATAAACTGGTTTACAATCTTGCCAAACGCAGGGTCTGCCTCTTTGCCTGTCAGGCCGGCTACCACATTGCTGCTTAACAGTGTTGTAATCATCAGGAATGATACAAGGCCCGCAAGCCCTGCCGTGCCGTCTCCATCGTCAGACATGCCGACAGCCACGCCGATTGCAAAGAGCCATGCCATATTGCTGATTAAAGCATCGCCCGCTTTAATCAGGAAAAATCCGATTGTATAAGCTGCACCGCCAACCGTATATCCCTGAACCTCGCCAGCCATTGCCGCAGGCGCCAGAATATAACCAATCCCCATCAGAATGCCGCACACCGGAAGACACGCTACCGGCAGCATCAAAGATTTTCCTAACCGCTGAAAATATTTCATCATAAAAAAACCCCCTTTTTGTCCCGTCCTGGCTGCGGGACCTTCCATTATTCTCTATAAACAGCCGAAAGAGATACCTGCAGCTGCGCAGCCTGCCCTTTTGGCATATCTATCTTACTGTTTTCCCAATACATTCTGTATGCTTATTTCGTATAAGTAATTACTTCTTCTCCTGTTTCTACATCCCCTTCTGTTTTACAGCTCAGATTTGAAACCTCATCACTGTTGCAGATTACAACCGGCACGACCGTATCATAGCCCGCCCTGCTGATTTGCTCAAGGTCTGCCTCTAACAGAAAATCGCCCTTCTTTACTTTTTGTCCCGCTTCTGCCACAGCCTGAAAATGCCGGCCTTTCAGCTCTACCGTGTCCAGCCCGACATGAATCAGGACTTCCACACCGTCTGTTGTCGTAATTCCAACTGCATGGCCTGTCGGGAAAATTGAGCTGACTGTACCGTCGGCTGGTGCATACACCCTGCCGTCAGACGGCTTGATGGCAATTCCCTTTCCGATGATTTCCTCCGCAAAAGTCGGGTCAGCCACTTCCTGAATCGGAATACATGTTCCCTTTACCGGTGCTCCGAGAAAAGCCCCCTTCTTTCCTTTCATAAAATCAAAAAACCCCACGCCATTTCCTCCATTCTGTTCAGATTTTTCATGCTGCGCCTGTATTCTGCAAACCGCATGATGCAAAAGAAACCGGAAAATAAAAAAACAGCTTTACAGACTCATCAGCCTTTCGTACCATCCGCGATTCATCTATAAAATCTGGTCTCTCCTGCTGCAAAAGCAACAATTTATTCGTTTGTTTCTTTCTATTATATTAGCAATTCACACAAACGATGTCAAGGATTTTTTTATTTTGCAAAAATTATTACACAATTTTCCCGTGTAATCCGCCTTTTATTTTATAAAAAATGCATATCATGCACTGCGCCTGCTTCCTTTTGCAAAATTCTATTGACCGCTGCCCGCAAGTCCGCTAAAATAATCAGCAGAATCAAGATAACTGAATCTACCAGAAAGGAATGCAATGCATATGACAATTCGAATTGGCATTTTAGGTTATGGAAATCTCGGCCGCGGCGTGGAATGTGCCGTAAAGCAGAATAAAGACATGGAGCTGGCTGCCGTATTTACAAGAAGGGACCCGGCCAGCCTGCAGATACTGTCCCAGAATGTGCCTGTATATTCCATTCAGGACATGCTGCAGCACAAAGACGACATTGATGTACTCATTATCTGCGGCGGAAGCGCCACAGACCTGCCGGTACAGACACCGGAATATGTAAAATATTTCAACGTCATTGACAGCTTTGATACCCATGCAAAAATCCCGGAGCATTTTGAACATGTGGATAAGGCCGCAAAGGAATCCGGCAGGATTGGCATTATATCTGTCGGCTGGGACCCTGGCATGTTTTCTTTAAGCCGTGTATACGCAAACGCCATCCTGCCAGATGGCACAGATTACACCTTCTGGGGCAAAGGCGTCAGCCAGGGGCATTCCGATGCCATCCGAAGGATTGAAGGCGTCAAAGATGCCAGGCAGTATACCATCCCGGTTCCTTCTTCCCTCGAAGCCGTGCGCAGCGGAGAAACACCGGAATTAACCACACGCCAGAAGCACACAAGGGAGTGCTTTGCTGTTCCCGAAGAAGGCGCTGACCTGGCCCGGATTGAAAAAGAAATTAAAGAAATGCCGAATTATTTTGCAGACTATGACACAACGGTACACTTTATTTCACAGGAAGAACTGGACAGGGAGCACAGCGGCATTCCACATGGCGGCTTTGTTATCCGCAGCGGGAAAACCGGCTGGGACACAGAACACAGGCACATTATCGAATACAGCCTGAAGCTGGATTCCAACCCGGAATTTACTGCATCCGTCCTTGCCGCTTACGCAAGGGCCGCATACCGCCTGAATCAGGAAGGCATCAGCGGCTGCAAGACCGTCTTTGATATTGCACCTGCTTACCTGTGCCCGCAGACGAATGAACAGCTGCGCGCCAGCATGCTGTAAGCTTCCCCATCCGGAAAAAAACGGCGATGGGGCTGTCGCATTAAGAAAAATGATACAAGATATAGCTGGTATAAATCATTCTTCCAGTTATATCTTGTATATATTTTGCTTCGTGCGACAGCCCCCTGCCAGGGAAGCCGGTGCTTTCTCATATCTCAAATATGGATTCCAGCAGCCTTATGCCTGCCTGTGTCCGAAAGACCCGGCTGCGGAAATTTCTGACCTGCTCCCTGGAATCCTGCATTTCGTCTGCATTTACCAGATAATCGGCTTCGAGCAGTATCTGGTAATCCATCCCGTCAATGCCCGTGTAAGTATGGTGGTGTCCCACCAGCCAGGCAATGCGTTCGATTCTGCGTTCTTCAATGCCGGAGCCTTGCAGAAATTCCCGGACAAGCGGCATGCCTTCTTTTTCCTGATGCTCTCCGTTCGTATTGCCGTATTTTTCCAGGCACAGCGGGCAGGCAATATCGTGTACGGCCGCTGCGGCTTCCAGAATAAACTGCGTTTCTTCATCCAGATGTTCCAGTTCCCCGATTGTCTTCGCATAGGCCCACACTTTCATAAAATGGTTTACATCGCGCGCATTTCCCCCGGAATGCAGAATCATCTTTTCCAGAATCTGCGCAATGGTGCAGCCTGCCTGTGCTGTGTCTGCTTGTGTCTTATTGCCGCCTGTCTGTGCCATATTTCTGTCTCCTTCCCCTGTATCTTCTATTATATCTTCTATTTTTGCGATTGCTTCCGCCATGCTTTTATCCCTTCCTGCTGCATTTTAAGGCTTTCCATCATAAATTCCCTGCCGTCCTGCCTTGTGAAAAACGGCGGCTCATGCGCATCGGTATCAGGCGTCAGGATTGCGCCGTCCTGCGCATCGACCCGGTGAAACAGCTGGAACTGGAAATCCCGGCCGCTCCCGGCATTTTCCGGAAACTGCACCCGGTATGAAAATCCAGTCGTCTCCGTTTTCCCATAATACGCCATCATTTCCTGCAGATATTTATCATAAAGTCCCTGGGCAGCTTCTTTTTGCCCGGCATCAGAAATTTCCTCTATAGCGTCCTTCATTCCAAGCATATAGGCACTGTCCTGCGGGAGGCTGATACTCGTCATATCGGCCTGCAGCTCAATATCAGCCGAAACCATGCCGTCCTTTATATTCTCTGCATCCGGTGATGCCATATCCCTGCAAAACGTAACATGGTAATTATCAAAGCTGTACCAGCCCGCATACTGCCCTTCCAGATTGTGTTTTATCTGCTGAAACACCTGGTTTGCCTGGCTGTCACTGATGTATTCATTCTCATTCACCAGTGTTTCCTCATGCTTCTGCGCAGTTTTATAAACCACCTGTGCACCATTCTCCCCAGTCTTCCCTGCTGCATGCGCAGATTTTTCAGAATCCTCTCCTGCTTCCTGACCAGCTGTTCCGGAATCCTGCCCTGCTGCATATGCAGATTTTCCAGAATCCTCTCCCGCTTTCTGCACTGCTGTTTCAGAATCCTCTCCCGCTGCATGCATCAGAATCTCCCGGCCTTCCCGGCTGCTTTCTGCATCTGCTGATGTTCCGAATACTGCTGCCGTCAGGCAGACTGCAGCTGCCGCCCCAGCGACAGCTGCCACTGATTTCTTCTTCGTCTTCATAACTGCCACAATCCTTTCTTCCATTGCAGTTCTGCCAAAACTGCTGTACAGCGCAGGCCCGCGCTTTTTTTCTTCTTCCATCGAAATCAGCACCCTGGCATATTCCGCTCTTGCATGGCTTCCAAAACACCGTATTACCGCTTCGTCACAGGACAGCTCCAGGTCACGGCTGCACAATGCCTGAAACAGCCACACAGCCGGGTTAAACCAGTGCACCGACACGGCCAGAAGCAGCACCAGCTTTGCCAGGGCGTCCAGCCGGCGGATATGGATATATTCATGCTCCAGCACATAAGACAGCTGCTTCGTATTTTCCCAGTCTGTATGAACCGGCATCAGAATTACCGGAGAAAGAATTCCATACGTCAGGGGCGTATTCACAGCCGCACACTGGCGTATCTGCACCGGACGCCAGTGCCTGTGCCGGCGCACCCAGCTTTGTGCAAACCCATTTCTGACCGGCAGCGAATACGCAAAGCTGCGCCTGCACCGGACATAAGCCAGAAAATACACCGCCAGGCATAAGACGCAGCCTGCCGCCCAGGCTGCCCGCAGGGCATTCCCTTCCAAAATACCGACTGGTGCCGTGAAAAATCCGGCATTCCCGCCCGTATTTTTCATGCCCTGCTTTTGTTCTTTTCCTGCGTCCCCTGCTCCCTTCGGGGACAATACCGCCCTGCCCGGTTCTTCCTGCTGTCCCGACTGCGGCAGTTTTGTACCTGTGCCTTCGTTTTCCCAGGCTGCCCAGGAATACACGCTCAGTGCCGACGGAATGCGCACGGGCACGCACAGCCGCAGCAGCACGATTCCCCACAGCACCAGAAAGGCCCGCCTTGGCAGGTAACCGGCCAAAGCAGCCCGCACGGCTGCCACAGCCAGTATTAAAAGTCCCCCGGACAGGCTCATTTCCCATAAATCCATACAGACCGTCTCCTTTCTGCCCCAAATGCCAAAACACTGCCAGGTGCCTTTTTACTCCATCTCGTCCACAATATCCTTTAATCTCTGAATCTGGCTGTCAGACAGCTCTTTCCTGCCAAGCAGGGCAGCAAACAGCTTATTTACAGAGCCGTCATAAACCCTGCTGACCAGTTCTTCTGTCTCAGCCCTTCGCACATCCTCAATCGGAATTACTGCATGACACATAAAATTCGGCTCCGTCCGTTCGACGGCACCCTTTTTGATACAGCGTTTGATAAGGGTATAGGTCGTATTTTTATTCCACCCGGTTTCTGCTGCCAGCTTTTCTGCAATGTACTTTGCCGGCATATCCCCTTCTTTCCAGAGTACCTGCATGATTTTCAGCTCCGAATCAAACAGCTTTTTCTTTTCTTCCAGCTTGAAACACCTCCCCTCGCGGCATCTGCCAAATCCCTATGCGGGCACGGAGCCCGGCTTGCTGCCCGCAAAATAAGACTGTGGTAGTCTGGCTGTAATTACAGACTACCACAGTCTTATTAAAATGTCAACTGCCGGTTTTCCAAAAATCATTTTATTATGCTGTATACTGTTCCAGCTGCTGTGACACATCCAGCACCTGGTTCAGCAGATTCTTTGTCGTTTCCGCATTCTGCAGATTCTGCATGCTCAGTTCTGATGCCTGTACCGAAGAAGCTGTCACTTCCTGTGTCGTTGCTGAGAGATGGGAAATATCGTCCACAATCCGGTTGTTGGATTCTGACAGCTGGTTCAGCATCCCGTCAATGTCCCCGATGCTGAGAATCAGCTGTTTTACATTTTGATTTATCTGGTCAAAACCCTGGGAAGCCTGTTCTATCATGCCATCCTGCGCGCTTGCCGCCTGAATGGACTGGCTGACTGTCACAGATACTTTTTCGGCATCATCCGAAAGTTCATTTAAAATGCCGGCGATATTTTCCGTTTCTTTTCTCGTCTTTTCTGCCAGCTGGCGTATTTCATCCGCCACAACCGCAAAGCCGCGCCCGGCTTCTCCTGCCCTTGCACTCTCAATCGACGCATTCAGTGCCAGCAGGTTTGTCTGGTTTGATATGGCAAAAATCGTATCGGCAATCGTTCGCACCGCGTTGGTGCGCTCCCGCAGCTCCTTCATGGAAGCCGCCACCCCGGCATTTGTTTCTGCAATCATGGCAGACTGCTTTTTCAGGCTGTTCATCATTTTCAGGCTTTCGGTATTCAGCTGCTCCGATTCCTTTGCAGCCTGCACCATATTCTGTGAATATTCCAGCGTCTGGCTGATAGACTGCTGTATGCTCTGTGTCATCTCTGTCTGTGTCTGGATGCTTTCCGCCGTGCTCTGTGTGCTGTCGGAAATATTTTTTACAGAGCCTTCCACAATTCCCGCAGATGCATTCAGCTCGCTTACCATTGCCATCGCCCCTTCGGTTCCCCTGCGGACTTCCCCGGCAACTGCCAGCACTTTTTCCATAACCTCTTTTTGTTTTTCCTGCTCATAAATCAGGCTGTGGCGGGTATCATAATTATAAATGCGCGCAACCCTTGTTGTCAGATAAATAACCACCATCAGAAGTGCTATCGCAAGCGTCGCGCAAAGCTGCTCCCGGACCTGCTCTCCTGTATACATGCGCTGTATTTTAATATTAATATAATTTGCCACCAGATTCACAGCCGTCATAAGGCTTCCTGCAATCACTGAAAATCTCGTGTCAAAAAACAGGACGCAGGCGACCAGCGGCACACAGGCCATAAAGCGGATATAATAATTATCAAACGCCGTGCCCGTAAGCATCGCTGTAATCAGAAGCCCTGCCAGTGCCGTGTAGCGTGTCAGCATCCCCATGCTGTTTCTGACATATGTCACAAAATTCAGTATGCATGATACAATCACAACTGCTGTAATGGCAAGGCTCATCTGCATGGTCTGTTTTCCCATAGAACATGCAATCCACATGGTAACCAGCGCAATGGCATAAAACAGGATATACCCAATCAGCGCGAACCGGTTCGCCCGTCTGAGCTGTTCTTCCTTCGCCGCATACCGGTACATCTTATCATTTGATTCCATTTCTATCCTCCTTCTGTTTTCAAATGCTTTATCAGACGGAATTATTATACCATGCAGATTTATGCACCGTCAATCAATTACATATGAAACTTTCGGATTCCCGAACCGCTGCCGGGGCTGTCAGGGACTGCGGCAGGGCCCCGTATCTGCAGCTGGCCGCGCGGCACCGTCAGCTGGCCATTCCGCCCGCCATCCCGGACAGCGTGCACAAAACCGCAGTTGTCAGCATATGTACAAGCTGCCCGTTCAGCCCGCGGTTCACAGCCAGATTCCCAAGCAGCAGCACCACAAAATAAAATGCCCCGACACAGATTCCCCACAGATACCGGTTCTTTTTCTTTTTTTTGCCAATCAGAAACCCTCCTGCAAAACAGGACACAATATACGTCGCAATAATCCCGATGCTGACAGCCGAATCCGGCATTTCCACACGTCCCAGCACAGCTGCAAGAATGACAAGCAGCAGTCCTGTAATGACATACATCGCTACCAGGTCTGCCAGTATTGGCATGGCACTCGTGCTCCCATTTTCTGCCTTATCCATAATCCATCCTCCTTATCCCGGGCATATACCCTTTGTCCTGTTTTATCATATGAAGGAAGCTGCCGGAATATGAACAATATCCGCCGCAGTGCGGTAATTGTTTTTTATTTTACAGGCAATCCGAAGGAACACAAACCATATCCCTGCAGTGCTGTCATTCTTTTTTCCTTTTCAGGCAGTCCGAAAGAAAAGATACCATATCCCTGCAGTGCTGTCATTCCTTTTTGCTTTCCAGGCAGCCTGGAGAAAGTTCAGACAGGCTGCAGGAATAATGCAGCATCTTCTCCTGCCCGTCCGGACAGGAGCCATCCCCGCAGAGCGTAAATCCCAGCTTTTCTGCCACATGTATGGAAACTGCGTTGCGGCTGTGTATAAAGCAGTGCAGCTGTGTGATTTCCAGCTCATCCCTGGCATATTCCACAATAGCCCTGCATACTTCCTGTGCATAGCCCTGGTTCTGGTATTCCTTTCCGATAAGATACCCCAGCTCTGCAAGCACCTCATTTCCCTGTTCCCGGTGTCCGATTCCGGCCCGGCCAATCAGCCTGTCTGTCTGGCGCTCGCGCACCACCCACATTCCATACCCGTAATAATAATACATGCACCGGATATAGTCCTTTGTATATGCTTCTTCCGCTTCGCGCTCAAACAGCGGCTCTGTATAATCCGTAATGCCTTCCCCCTCATAAAGCGCATACAGTTCATCCAGGTCAGAAAGCGCTGTTTCACGCACGCAGGCCCGCTTCGTATAAAGGATATTCCAGGGAATCCCGTTCCTGCGCTTCTGAATCCGGTCTAAAAACTGGATGCCAGTTTCCTGAAAGCCCTGTACAATGATATCGGCAGCAGCATCCTTCTGATACCCGTCTTTTTCATAAAATACAGCAGCCATGCCATGCGGGATTTCCTCTCCGCCGCTGCCCGCATCCGTGTACTGCTGGCGCAGACTGTAAACATAGCCGGATAGTTTCTCGTCTGCTGTCACAAGAACTGCCTGTTCTTCCACTATCCCCTGTTCCCGCAGCAGGCACAGTATTTTTTCATATGCGTCCTGGCAGCTTCCTTCCTTTTCCCGGCCTGAAATATCGAGTTTTTTGACCTGATACTGCTCCATCTCCTGCATCAGGCGGGACACTTCCTCATAGTCCGCGTAAACCCGCCCGTCCGCAGCCGGCCCTTTCCCGCCAGCCACAGGAATATCCCAGACTGCGGCCCGGATTGTCAGCTGCTTTTGTATGGCTTTTTCAGCCTCACCTATCCCTATATCTTTTTTCGGATTCTCCATTTTTCCTGATTCTTCCCAGTTTTATCTTTTTCCTGTCCTTTCCGCTTTTAGACACAGCAGATTATAGCAGATGAGGCTGCGCCTGTAAATACCGCGTTCTGGCAAAAATCTGCGGAAAAACCCCGGAATTATTAAAAAAAATTTATTTCTCCTTTACGATTACTTTACAATTCTTCCAAATAGCAGTAGAATGGGAACTAAGGAGAATCAAAACAGAAGGAGAACAGACATGTCACAAAACCCAATCGTAACTATTGAGATGGAAAACGGCGATATCATGAAAGCTGAATTATATCCACAGACCGCTCCAAATACAGTAAACAATTTTATCAGCCTGATACAGAAAGGCTTCTACGATGGCGTAATTTTCCACCGTGTCATCAATGGCTTTATGCTGCAGGGCGGCGACCCGGATGGAAACGGCACCGGCGGGCCTGGCTACTGCATCAGGGGCGAGTTTACGCAGAACGGTTTTGAAAACCAGCTTGCACACGACGAGGGCGTATTATCCATGGCCCGCACGATGATTCCTGATTCGGCCGGTTCTCAGTTTTTTATCATGCATAAAAAGTCTCCGCATCTGGACGGCGCTTATGCAGCTTTTGGAAAAATCACAGAAGGTATGGATGTCGTAAACAAAATCGCAGATGTTCCGACCGATTATAATGACCGGCCGATGGAAACACAGCGAATGAAAAAAGTAACCGTAGATACCTTTGGCACGGATTATCCGGCCCCGGAAACCTGCTGACAAAACGAACGGCTTTTGCCACAGACAAGAGGAGGAAATATGGCTTATACAAACATTGAAGAATTTAGTTCTATGCATCTTGATGTATTAAGGGAAATAGGCAATATCGGTGCAGGCAATGCCGCGACAGCGCTCGCATCCCTGCTGAACACAGTCGTAGATATTGAAGTCCCGGTTATCAGCCTGATCAGTTATGACAAGGTAGCTGATTACCTGGGTGGAAAAGATACAAAAGCGCTGGGCATGACCGTGTCACTCGAGGGTGATATCCATGGCTGCATGCTGGAAGTTGTCCACCTGAATTTCGCTAAAAAACTGATTAATACCTTTTATCCGAAAGATATTGCAGACCTTACCATGATTGATGACATGGATATTTCGGTTGTCCGTGAAATGAGCAACATCACGACCGCTGCGTATGTCAATTCCATTGCAGCCATGACACAGTTATTTATCAATATCCAGCCGCCAGACAGCTACTGCGACAACGTTTCTGCCCTCGTTTCCATTCCGGCCGAAAAACTGTCCAGAAGCTTCGACGAACCAGTCCTGTACATTGATGAAAAACTCCATATCGGCGACACCGAAATGAACAGCGGCCTGATTTTAGTGCTGGATTCCACATCTATCCAGATTCTGTTTAAAAAACTCGGCATGCCTTATAAATAAACGGCTTTTGTGCTGGTTTTTCATAATAAAAAAGGACAGGCAGTAACTTTCGTTTGCTGCCTGTCCTTTTTCTTACTGTTTTTTCATTCCAAAGCATGGCTTTCGCCACGCTTTTTTATTTCGATGCATTTCCCCGCTATTCTTCCAGGGAGTCTTCATCTGCAACTGCTGCCACGGTGCCGGCCACAGATGCTGTTACGGTAATGACTACCGTGACAATGACCAGAAGGACTATCAGCCCCAAAAACAAAATAATGCCCATTGCGCATTCCTCCACTCTTTTTTCCATGCTGCCCTGCAGCTTCTTAAGGCTTTTTCACGACTTTCGCTTTTCTGCTCATGCCCCCGTCCAAAAGCAGGGTACGGTAAGAAGCAATCAGTCCCCTTGTCGGCACGTAGACCTTCAGGGACGTTTTTGTCTTTTTAAACGCATAGTTGCTGATATTAACAAGGCTTTTGGAATTGATTACCACTTTCTGCAGCCTGGAACAGTTATAAAATGCGTAATGTTCAATCGACCGGATATTGGTGCCAAGCGTAATCTTTGTAATATACGGATTGCCCCGGAACGCATTGGCATTGATACAGGTAACCGAATAAGTACGCCCGCCAAAGGAAACCGTATTCGGAACCGTAACCGTCGAACGCGCTTCGTCTACAAGGCTCATCACGCGCACCCTTTTATCCGTATACCCGGAAATCTTATATACAAAATTGCCGATGGTAACCAGGTCGCCTTTTTTATACTGGCCCTGCGAATCATCCCCTGACGTGTCTTCCGTCATCGAAACAAGCCAGACCGCATCTACCGTCATATCAGAATTGACCCGCTTATAATTCTCTGTCGACCAGGTCAGCTTATATCCTTTTTTAATCCAGTTCGGGGCAGCAGCCTCTGTACCTTCTTCCACGCCCGATACGACTGATTCCTTGTTTGCGGACTGGTCACGGAACGTAACGGTATACAGCTTTTTCCAGACCGTATTGACCGTCCGGTTGGAATTGACAATCGTGCTGGAATTAAAATCATCCGTCCAGCGCAGCACATAGCCATTGCGCTCCCAGCCTACCGGCGGGTCTACGGTTCCGCCGCTCATAACCTTCTTTTCGACGGACTGCCTTGTTTCGGTATTATAAAACGTAACGGTACATTCCACGCTTTTTGTAATATTGTTTGCAATTGCATAACGCTCTGCCGTGCTGCCGCCCGGACAGATAATGCACAGCCCGCTGCTGCAGTTTTTAAATACCTGGGAACCGATATTTGTCACCGATGCCGGAATCGTCACATTTCCAAGGCCGATACAGTCATAAAATGCTTTGTCGCCAATCGTGCGCACCGTATTCGGTATCGTAATCGAAGAAAGCCCGCGGCATCCATAAAATGCCTGATTTCGAATCTGCGTTACATTTTCCGGAAAATCCGTCAGGATTCCAACCGGTGTTCCGGCCGGACAAAGCAGCAGCACATTGCTGCGGTTGCTTTCTTTGTAATACAGAATGCCGTCTTCTACAAAAAACAGGTTGTTGTTCTGTACCTTTACCCCGTTCACCTGTCCGTCCAAAGACTGGCAGTTTGCAAACGCGCCGCCTTCAATCCAGTTCACGGTAGAGCGGATTTCCACGCTCCTTAAATTGCTGCAGTCCATAAATGCTTCATTCTGAACCGTGCGCACGCCGCCTACGCCCGATGGCTTTTCACCAAGCGTAATGCCCTGCAGGGACGTACAGCCATAGAAAGCCCGGAATTCGATTTCTTCTACAGCCAGATATCCGGTTGCTGCAGTGCCCCCAATATCCGACCCCGAATGTGAAGTCGTCCGGATGTTTGACAGATTTGTACAGCCGCTGAACGCTTCCTGGCCAATATAAGTGACTGTATCTGGTATAACCAGCGATGTCATAGACGTACAGCCGCTGAATACTCCGCGCAAAATACCGCCTACCGGATATGGCACTCCCCGTTCCTTGTCATCATTTGGATTAATTTTATATGTGATAGAACTTGGAATCGTCAGCGTACCGGTATTCGCAAACGTGTTCACATTATAGCTTTCAACATTTGCAACTATCCCCTGTGCAGTTCCTGTAAATGTATACGTTAAATTTGAATCCTTTGGCGTATACCTTCCCTGTGGAACTTCATTCGGATCCCATTCTTTTGGCTTTTCATCTGTATCATTCTCGCTGCCAGAACCGGAGCCGCTTCCAGACCCAGACCCGCTGCCGGTATTATTCTGCGACGCTGATGCCTGCCCTGCCTGCAGCACTATGCTGACGGCAAACACAAGCATAAACAAAAGCCCGGCGCGCCAGATTTTCAGTTTCTTTATTTTTTTCATTTCCATATCCTCCAATCCTTACAGGCGCTTCATGGAAGGCTTTTTCACCCCGGCATTTTTCAGCATCGTTTTATATTTGGTTATCTGAGAATGATAGGTATAAAATACTGCCTTTGAGCTTACCCCTTTAAATGCCTTATTATTCATTTTGACAATCGATTTGCTTTTCAGCTTAATCTTAGACAGGTTTTTGCAGTCATTAAACGCCTTTGCACAGATGCCTGTCATATTTTTGCCGACAACCAGCTCCCGGATGCTTTTATTATCTTTGACACAGTTTGCCGAAATCAGTGTAACTTTATAAGTAACACCGCCGTAAGAAACCACCTCCGGTATGTTGACAATGCTGACCTCCGCTTTGACAAGCCCGATAAATTTCACGGTCGGATTATCTGCATTTGCCGAGCTTACCTGATACTTATTGTTGCCCTTTTCAAACTGCGTGCCCTTTTTGGCAGGCTTTACCGCATTTGCGCCAAGCGTTTCGCCTGTCTTATTGCTGCGCCATTTTACATGTACGGTAAAATCCTCGGTCACCGGGTCTGTCAGGTCTTTGTCCCATTCTGCCGTATAGCCGGACATCGTCCATGCCGGCGGCACGACGGTCTTGCCTTCATCGGTCGGCACGACTTCCGTTTTATCATTAAAGGTATCTACAAAGGTTACGTTAAACAGCTTGTTCCATACCTGATATACCCTGGTATCTCCGCGGACAGCCGCATAACTGCCGCTCCAGCTCATCCGGTACCCTTCCCGCTCCGGTATCTGCGGCGGCACCGCATCCTTGCCTTCCACCACTTCCTGGGAAGCTATCAGGTTGGAATACGTGCTGTTTGTATAAAATCCTACCGTATACGTGCGCTCTGCCGTAAGGCCGTTTGCAGCCGCATACACAGCCGCCTGCGAACCATTGTGGCACAGTACGGTTACTGCCGTTCCGGTAAATACGCCGCTTCCGATAGAAGTCGTGCGCATCGGAATTGTAATCTGGCGCAGCGCCTCGCACTGGGCAAATGCGCTGTCCCCAAGCGTCGTAACGCTGGCCGGCACCGTAAATTCCGTCAGCGCCTTGCAGCCCTGGAACGCACGGTTGCCGATGATCTTTAATTCATCGGACAGCTTCAGTGTCTTTAACGATTCACAGCCCTGGAACGTGCCGTTATTAATAACCGTAACGCCGTCCGGAAGCGTAACGTTATCCAAAAGCGCATCGCCCCGGAATGCTTCCGTGCCAATCGTTTTCAGGCCGGATGGCAGGGTAACGGTTTTCAGCTTCCGGCAGGCCGTAAAAGCATTGTCCCCTACCGTGTTTACCGTATCAGGAAGTGTAATGGTTTCCAGGGATTCCGACCCCCAGAATGCACCCTTGCCAATATCTGTCAGCGTCATGGACACCGCATCCGGCACCTTGTATTCTTTTTCCGTTTTTGCCAGAGGGTACTGCAGCAGCGTGTAAAGCCCTGTCCCGGCCCCGGCCGTATAATAGTACAGCGCACCGTCCACGACCTTATACCGCTGGTTTCCATCCAGCACCTTAATCGTATTCAGGGACACGCAGTCCGAAAATGCATAATCCCCAATGGAAGTCGTCGTAGACGCAATCGTAATATCCGCCAAATCATGACAGGCAAAAAATGCCCGCTCGCCAATGGAACGGATGCCGTATGCCTTGCCGTCAGCATTAATGCCGCCTGACATCGTTACCTTTGTAATGCCGATATTGCCGCTGAACGCATCGTCCGCAATGCCTGTAACCTCATATGTCACCGCATCATCCGGCTTCTGCGAGTTATTCCCGCCGGATGAACCGTTATTATTGTTATTATTTGGCTTTTGATATGTGATTTTCGTTGGAATCGTAAGGTCTTTGACCGCACCGTGGTAGCCGGTAATCGTCGCTTCATTGCCGGAAACCCGGAACGTAAATCCGGCCACGGTCGTGCGGCCGTCGGACGATTTGTCTTCCACCTCAGAGCCGGAGCTCGTTGCAGCTGCCTGTGCCGTATTCCCGAATTCGAATGGTATCACAGCAGCCGACGTAAGCGTTACGGCCGCTGCAAGCGCCGCTGCCCATATCCTCTTGTTCATTTCCATCCCCCTGTATCATATTTTATTTCTTTTTATATTAGGAAATTATATACTATCTGTCCATTATCTTCAAGCCGGAACAGCCGGAAATAACTGGAAAAATACAGCAGACCGTTACTGTTCACTCCGTGGCCAGTAACCTTCGCAAAAAAACGCATCCTTAAACCGTGTAATTCAGCTGGCTGCCGGAAAGCGCCTGTGCCAGCTGCTGTACAAGCTGCTGGTTCTGTCTGGCAGCTGCAGCTTCCGGTGCGTCCGTACCGCCTTCGGACGGCTTATCTTCCGGCTTTGCAGCCTCGGTCTGCGGCTTTTTGGCCGGCTTTGCCACATCCAGGTCATTGCGCACAAACATGCTCTGTGTCCGCTTTATCTGCTTTTCCACCTGAGTGACGAACTGCGCATCATCGGCAAACAGCTTGCTGACCTGGTACCTGCCCGTGCTCTGGAGCGACTTTTTGTCTATCGCCAGCTTCCCGCTGTTCTGAACGGAAATACCAATGTCATCCAGCTCATCTGTAAATTCCTTCGACATTTTTTTCAGCTGTGCCAGATAGCGGTCTGCATTTTCATCTCCCAGCGCTTTTGCAGAATCCACATAATTGTTATAAGTATTGACAAACGCTTCGACTTTCTTCACCAGTTCTTCGCCGTCGCCTTCATCATAATCAAAACTGCCCATCTCGCGGACTGCTTTGCGGATGGCTTTCATGTCCGCCATGGCAAGGCTGTTCGGTGTCTGCCCGGTACGCCCGTTTTTCGTCGCCCCAAACAGATTTCCTTTATAAAACTGCCTGACATAACCTGATACTGCAAGACTCATATCGATTCCCCCTGTTCTGCATTTCCAAACCATTCTTTTATCAGGGACGGACAGCAAATCCTGCCAGCATGCATTCCTGCACGTCTTTTCCATATTCCTGGCCGGCTGAGCGCCGTTTCCCTGTCATATGCCTGTTTTTCCATATAGTATATTTCGTCCATTTGTAACATTTTGATAAGGGTATTCTTGCATTTTTACATTAGGAACATATTAAAAATTTCATGTATTACAAAACTTTTGACAAAAATTCCCGCGTCCTGGCATGCTGCGGATGGTCAAACACCTGTTCCGGCGTGCCCTGCTCTAAAATATGCCCTTCATCCACAAACAGCACGCGCGTCGCCACTTCCCTGGCAAATCCCATCTCATGCGTAACGACTGCCATGGTCATGCCGTCTTTTGCAAGGCCCTTCATAACCTCAAGCACCTCCCCGACCATTTCCGGGTCAAGCGCGGAAGTCGGCTCATCAAACAGCATCATTTTCGGCTTTAATGCCAGCGAGCGCACAATGGCAATCCGCTGCTTCTGCCCGCCGGACAGCTGTCCCGGATAAGCGCCTGCTTTTTCAGCCAGGTTTACGATTTTTAACAGGCGCATCGCTTCTTCCCGTGCTTCTTCTTTCCCCATCAGCTTTAATTCCAGCGGGGCCAGCGTAATATTGTCCAGAATCGTCAGGTGCGGAAACAGGTTGAAATGCTGGAACACCATGCCCATCTGCTGGCGGATTTTATTAATATCCACGCCCTTTTGCGTAATGTCCGTGCCGTCAAACAGAATCTGCCCGCTTGTCGGCTGTTCTAAAAGGTTCATGCAGCGCAGAAACGTCGATTTGCCGGAGCCGGACGGCCCGATAATGGCTACCTTTTCCCCGGCCCTGATATGCTCTGTAATATTGTCCAGAACAAGGTGTTTCCCAAATTTTTTCGTAAGCTGATTAACGGCGATCACTTTCCCGCAGCCTCCTTTCTACGATTCCCATAACCCAGGTAAAGAACATGACAATGGCAAGATAAATCATGGCTGCCGCAAACAGCGGAACGAACCATTCATACGTCGCTCCCCCGATAATTTCCGCTCCCCTGGTCAGGTCGTTCAGTCCTATGTACCCGCAGATAGACGTTTCCTTCAAAAGCGTGATGATTTCATTAATCAGTGCCGGAAGCGTGTTTTTGAATGCCTGCGGAAGAATGATTCTTTGCATCGTCTTTGCATATCCAAGCCCGAGGGAACGGCCTGCTTCCATCTGGCCTTTATCAATGGACATAATGCCCGAGCGGAAAATCTCAGCCAGGTATGCCCCGGAGTTGATGCCGAACGCAATCGTCGCGGTCATAATCTTGCTTTCTACATTTGCCAGAAAGAAAAAGTAAATCAGCAGCAGCTGCACCAGTGTCGGTGTCCCGCGGATAACAGTCAGATACAGCCTGCAGACAGCATCCAGCGCCGCCATGACAAGGCCGCCCGGCGTCTTGTCTTTCCTGAAATTCTGGTCATGGGCGGAACGGATAATCGCCACCAGCACGCCAATGACAAGGCCGATAAGCAGCGCGCCCGCTGTCACCTGCAGCGTGATTTTTACCCCGTCCGCAAAATAGCGCCAGCGCTCGTCCGTAATAAAATAAAAATCCATTTTTTCGTACAGCGTATCAAAGAAATTCAATGGTTTTCTCCTTATATAGAACCGGAAAAAGAGGGCCTGTAAAATGCCCTCCGTTTTTCCATATTATTCAGTAACAATGTATTTATCAATAATAGACTGGATTGTCCCGTCCGCTTTCAGCTCTGCCAGCGCCCCGTTCACAGCCTGCACAAGCGCGTCATTGTCCTTGGCTATCGCCGCTGCATAGTCTTCCACGGCATACTCTGTTTCCAGTATTTTCAGCCCTTCTGTACTCTTTACAAACGAAAGCGCCGGCTGGTTGTCGATAATGACAGCATCTACCTTGCCCTGCTTTAACGCCATGACAGCATCTGCACCCTTGTTATATGCTTCCACGCTGTCCTCGCCGAAATCCTCTTTTGCATAAATATCCCCGGTTGTTGCAAGCTGCACGCCGATTTTCTTTCCATTCAGGTCGGCTATCTCGCTGATTTCCGAATCCTCTGCCACAATGACAGCCTGGATTCCGGTTGCATAAGAGTCTGAAAAATCAACGGATTCGAGGCGTTCCTCGGTAACTGTCATGCCAGCCAGTCCCATATCTGCCTTGCCCTGTGTGACCGCAATAATAATCGAGCCGAATTCCATATCCTCAATTTTTAATTCCAGTCCCAGTTTTCCCGCAATCGCTTCTGCGATTTCCACGTCAATGCCGGTAATCTTATTGCTTTCATAAAACTCGTATGGCGGAAAAGCGGCATTTGTCGCCATTGTCAGGACGCCTTCCTTTGCTGTTTTCAGCCCGGCAGGAGCTGTGCCGTCATTCGTATCTGTGCCTTCAGCGCCTTTCGAACCTTCTCCTGCGCCGCCCTCGTCTGCGGCTGCACTGTCTGTGTTTTCATTATCAGCCTGGGTAATTTCTGCACTGACATCCGTTCCTGACGAAGCGCTGCTGTCATCCGCTGCGCTGCCGCACCCTGCCATCATTGCTGCTGCAAGCGTACAGGTTAATAAAGCTGCTATTAACTTTTTCATTATATTTATCCTCCTTTTGCGGACTGCTCCGCACCGATATCTTTGCCATTATACCTAATTATGTATAAAAATGCAATACAAAAAACAGCAGCCCCGTATTTTTCCAGAGGCTGCCATAA
>CAJTSV010000009.1:0-32175 GCA_910579075.1 uncultured Eubacterium sp. | reverse complement strand
TTTCCTCGCCATATTTCACGACCTAAAGTGTTTAAAATATTTCTGAAAGGTTCTCATGCATTCCCGGATATCCAGCGGCTTAGTCAGATGGTCATTCATCCCGCACTCGAAGCAGCGCTGTGCATCATCCGCAAAAGCATCCGCGGTCATCGCAATAATCGGAAGGTCTTTATCCGGGCGGTCCAGTGCGCGGATAGCCTTTGTTGCATCGTAACCGTTCATAACCGGCATCCGCACATCCATCAGGACGGCATCATAATACCCCGGCTGTGACTCTGAAAATTTGTCCAGGCATTCCTTTCCGTTCTGTGCCCAGACCAGCTCCATCCCGGTAGATGAAAACAGTTCATTTGCAATCTCCCAGTTGATATCAATATCTTCTGCCAGAAGGACACGTTTTCCTGTAAAGTCATTGACTTCTTCATCCTCTTGCAGAGCAGGCCCGTCTCCATCTGCGTACTGTTTCAGGCTCATATATAATGTAGATTTAAACAGCGGCTTGGAAATAAAGCCTTCGATGTCCGCATCAAACAGCTGGTCTTCCATTTCGCTCCAGTCATAGGCCGAAATCAGGAATATCGGAATATCCGTCCCGACCTGCCTGTGAATTTCCTGTATCGTCTCAAGCCCGTCCATATTCGGCATCTTCCAGTCAATCAGCACAAAATGATAATCATCGCCCCTGCTGTGGCGCTCCGCAATCATTTCCACGGCCTTTCTCCCGTCCATAATCCAGTCTGCATGGACACCCAGCGCTTCCAGGTTTGCCACGGCGCTTAAGCAGAGCATTTCATTATCATCTACAACCAGCACGTTCCATTCCGGCAGCTTCATTTCATCCTCGGGCTGCTCTGCCTTTTCCAGGTCGACAATTACATGGAAGCTGCTTCCTTCGCCCTGCCTGCTGTGAACCTCTATCCTGCCGCCCATCAGCGTTACAATGCTTTTTGTAATCGAGGTGCCAAGCCCGGTACCAATTGTTTTTTGTACCTTCTCGTTTTCTTCTTCCCTTGCAAACGTGTCAAAAATCTTTTTCTGGAATTCTTCGGACATTCCGATTCCGGTATCTTCCACCATAAAATGCGTGCAGACAAATCCTTCCCCTTTCTCCGATGCTTCCTGCCACAGATGCACGTCAATGCGCCCATACTCCGGCGTAAATTTAACGGCGTTGGACAGAAGGTTTAAAAGCACCTGGTTTAAACGGACTGCATCACAGCAGACACTTTCCGAGAGAATATCCCGGATAAATATATCAAAGTACTGGTTCCGCTCCTTTACCTGCGGCTGCATGATATTTACAATATCGTCCATCGCTTCCCGCAGCGACATCTGGCTGATATTTAACGTCATCTTTCCGCTTTCAATTTTGGACATATCCAGCACGTCGTTAATCAGCCCCAGCAGATGCTTGCTGGACAGGCGTACTTTTTTCAGGCAGTCTTCCACGCGCATGGTGTCCTGTGCATTGCGCAGCGCTATTTCGGTCATGCCGATAATGGCGTTCATCGGCGTGCGGATATCGTGGCTCATGCTTGATAAAAATTCACTCTTTGCCATATTGGCCCGGACCGCAGCCCGCTCCTTTTTATCCAGCTCCTTCATCTGCTGCATGGAAAGCCTGTAATACATGATAAATATAATCAGCATTGTAAACAGGATAACCATCGCAGAACCAAGCATAATCATAACGCGCACCGTGTCCAGCTCGCCAATGCGCTGGTCTAAAATTCCGCTTGGCATAATTGTAATCAGGTACCAGTCTACGTTTTCCGAAATCGGCGTGCCATACATATACCTTTTTTCCCCGCCTATGGAAACAACCGTCACATAGGTCGAAAACGTTTCCAGAGCCTCTTTCAGTTCCCTCTGGTAATCTTCGAACGTTTTGCCGTTGTGTTCCCCGAACAGGGCCTTGATTCGGTTAAAATAATTGTTCCGGTATGCATCGTTGCTGCGGATGACAAAAGAACCGTCCCTGTTTATGACATGATAATAAACCCTGGAATCTTCTTCTTCCAGAAAAAGCGCCTGTTTCAGATAATCCATCGGCAGGGCGCCTATCAGGGCCGTACTGGTTTTGCCGTCTTTCAGCGGATATTCTGCGGACCTTGCCAGAACCAGGTACCGCTCGCCGCCACGGTCAAGGGCCATTGCAATGCCGCTTCCGTTTTCGTCCAGGCTTTCTAAAAGCCTGTCATAATTGGATATTTCCAGATATCTTCCTTCAATCCGTTCTTCTTCTCCTTCCCTGGAATAAATGCCCATATATGTAAAGTCCCTCACGCTTGTGCTCAGGCGCAGCTCCTCAAGCATTTCTTCCCCATAAGCAAGCTCCCCAGGCGGGGTACGCTGGATAATCCCGCTTATCTGGTTCAGGCGCAGCTGCGTAATCGACGTAAATTTCTGCTGAATCTGCAGGCTTACCTCTCCCATATATATTTCGCTGATATCCTCAACGGATGTTTCTGTCTGTCTCTGCATGTAAAAAATAACACTTGCAAAGACAGCAAAGCATACAATCAGGACACTGACGATGCTGACGGCAAAAAACCTTTTTATTCTTTTATTGAGCATTGTATTGATTCTTCCTTTTTCAACCCGGTCTACATTCATCGCAAACATAGCAAAACACCATCCAAAGCCTTTCCGTATATTGGCAGGCAGTGCGCCACCTTATAATAAATCATATAACATCTGCTTTCAAAAGTCAACTCAATGTCTGGCAGCCAGAATAATTGCCCCACAAAATCGTTACTGTTCATTCCGTGACCAGTAACCTTTGCGAATGGGATTTGCTCACTCCTGAATCACTTTCTTACGGATCTGGTATCTGCCTGGATTTTTTATGATTTTTTAAGAAATAAATCATTTACCTGGCAGATTTTATTCAGTATAATATAATCAGAATTATAGTATATAAAAAATCCAGATACAGAATACAGAAAGGACACAGCTATGACGAAACCTGACGGAAGCATGGAGACGCTCAGCGCCCTGCAGGCCACGGCTGACACCCGGGGGCTTGACGCCCAGAGCAAGGCCGTCCTCTACAGCCCCGAGGTCCTGGCTGTCATCCTGCAGGAGACCGTTTCGGAGTACCGCGGCTTCTCGGCGCGCGAAATCATGGATTTCATTGAAAAGGATTCCTTTTCCGAATCCGCCGAGGTCTCGCCCGGGCGCACAAACACGCGCCTGCGTGCCGACAGCCCCGAGTTTGTCCAGCTCGGCGAGAAGACCTCGTTCTTTGACCTGGCATTCCGTGCTAAAAACCCGCTCCTTTCCACCTCGCGCGTCCTTGTGAACCTCCACATCGACCTTGAGCCGCAGAAAGACTACCGCCCCGGCTACCCCATTGAAAAGAGGGGCATCTACTACCTTGCCAGGCGCCTTTCTTCCCAGCTCCCCCTCGCCACCGGCTCCTCCGGCTACGGCTCCCTTGAGAAATGCTGCAGCATCTGGATATGCAGGGACCGCGTCCCCGTAAAGGAGCGCTACTCCGTTTCCTTTTACGGCTTCGAGAACACCAGGAACCTCGGCCCCTGCAGCGTGAGGCGGCAGGACTTCGACCTGTTTTCCCTCGTCATCATCCGCCTCGGCAGCAGCTCCTATGACGGCAGCCCGGATGACAGCGGCTACCGGCTCCTGCGCTTCCTGAACGCCCTGATGTACCCGCACCGCAGGGATTTTATGGACACCGTGTCAGACTATATTGATTTTTCTGCCAATACTGAGCTTTGGAAGGAGGCGGTTCGCATGAGCGGGCTTGGAGAAAGCATTTTAGAGGAAGGCATTGAGATTGGCCGCAGGAGCGGCATCGAAATCGGCCGCAGGAGCGGCATCGAAATCGGCCGCAGGAGCGGCATTGAAATTGGACATAAAAGCGGATTGGAAGATGCCATGTGCAGTCTTGTCCAGTTTGACTTAAAAGACAGCATCCCGGCTGACAGCATTATCAGCAAGCTCCAAAATTATTTCGGGCTTTCACGGGAATCCGCGGAACAGTATTTCCGCAAATTTGCAAGATAATTTCTGCCGAAAATGACTTTGAAATACATTTTTCAGGAAACTGGCTTATCAGCAAAAAAAGCCGCATGGTGAAAATCCTCTCCCGGATTTTCCCATGCGGCTTTTTTCAAAATGATTTTCCTGCATGTCAGATACCAATTATTTCGCGTGATTATTGCCCGCTATCTGCATTTACAGGGAAATTCCCTGCTATCCAGCATAGCACATTTTCTTAAACACTGCACACAACAGAGCTTTTCCCTGTTTTTTATGCACAACCGGGCATTCAGACACAGTCCTTCCTGATTTGCTGCTGCAAACTGCCTGAAACAGGACAGATTACAAGCGCATGCTTTATACAAATACCGCTTTTCAGTACACTGGCAATCCTATTTTCAGCCTGGCAGACAATCTCCATTCCATTTGTCTCAGCATTTTCTAAATATACTGCCTTTTCAGCATGCCTGCCAGACAGATTCCAGTATTTTCCCAGCTGGCTGTCATTCCTTTACTGCATGACGAATTCTCGCGTTATTCGCATGACATCATTCAACGACCAACGTTTCGCACACTGACAGACTGTCCACAGCACTCCTGTCAATTCCTTTACTGCCTGGCGAATTCTCGTGTTATTTCGCCATCACAGCATTCCATGACTGCCGCCAGGCATACGGGCAGTCTATTCACAGCTGCCTGCCATTTGCCTGCTTATTAAGGGATTCCCATGTTACTCGTCGCGGTATATCGACAAATAAAACATCGGAATTTTACGCTTGCCGAACTTAAAAATGATAACCGTATAGTCGCTCGATTTTAAGAGCGGGCTGCTACGCTGCAGCATAAAATTCGCATACTTTTTATTAATTCTCATATACAAAATATCCTGTAGCATGAAGAACTGTGGTATCTCTATAATTGTTCTGAACAAACACGCGATAATCATTTGTTGTAGATATAGGAAGATTATATGAAGAAGCTCCCTTTCTCTCTATATACCATGCATTTCCATCATTATCCATAATTCCAAGCCAGTAACTTTTATCACCTGGTGTTACAGATGCTGATGTCCTCATTGTCTGGCCCTTGCTTATCCTAAATTCACCACTAACGTATCTTGTATTTGGATTTACATTCCAATTAATATTATAATGAACTCCAGCCGCAAATGAAACCATATCTTTGTCTGGCGCAGACACTACCTGCATGCCTTCCATATCCAAATCTTCTATACGGGCATAATGAAGCACAGTGCCATCATCTGCAACATATGATACTCCCGGCTGCAAGCCCATTGTATCAATATCTGTCCGGTCTTCTAACCTCTGATAAACCACATTATGCACATCTGCCGCCATCTTAGCCGATGCATATGCCGTCGTGGAAGATGTAAACATAAAAGCCAGCGTCATGACTGCTGTTACGATTTTCCCCGCTGCCTGCACCTTATGATAACTTCTCATAAAATCCACTCTCCTTGAAAACATATTGTCGTCCTTCTTTAAAGCTGAAATAAAGGGGCATTTGCTTGTACTATTCTTCCCGTCGGGTATCAGACGCATAATGCTATCATAATATGCCTTTGAATGATACAGGCATCCCATTTTTTCCAAAGCAGATACATCCGCCATAAATTCGCTCCACCGGTTCAGCCTGCGGAACACATAATATGCAGCCGGGTTAAAGCAGTGAATCAGCGTGATAATCATGCCAAGCGTCTTATACTTTACATCCCCATGCTTGTGATGTGACAGTTCATGGAAAAATATCAGTTCCAGTTCTTCTTCTGTATAGTCATTTTCTGGCAGCAGGACCTGCGGGCGCAGCCAGCCGCTGATCAGCGGCATATCCAGTGTTACATTTCTGATTAATTCCACCCGGCCTGCGCGGATATTCATTTTTTCGCATACACGCCGAAAGACCCTGTTCACCTGAGGGTCATCTTCTGGAATGTTATCTGCCAGTTTTTTATGCCATAAATAGCATTCCGCCGCATAATATGACAACAGGCCGCCTGACGCGAGAAACCAGGCAGCTGCTATAATCCCTAATGGTGCGGTAAGCTTGCTGGAATAGGCAAATACCAGCTTCCAGACTTCCGACTGTCCCTGAAACCACTTGCGGTAAGTCAGCAGGACAGCAATATATCCAAACGGAAACAGAAACATCAGGCATATCCAGCACAGCGTTATGTAAGCTATTTTTGCATTCACTACTACAAAAAAATTCCGTAACATCCTCCATACAAGAACCAGCAGAGAGCTTGTTACGGAACTAATAAACGATGCAAAAAACAACTGATTAATCAAGTTCATTGATTTTTTTCTTTAGTTCCTTTCGCTCTGATTCGCTCAGTATTTCCTTGCCAAACAATCCGCAGACAAATGCGGACATGCTGCCTCCATTCCAAAACTGAACATAATCCTTTAACACATCATCTTTGTATTCTTCTTTGTCAACTAATGGCTGATAATAAAAACATCTTCCTTTCCGATACATCTTAAGGTAGTCTTTTTTTACAAGTCTTGCAAGGAATGTTGATACCGTCTGTGTCTTCCAGTTCTTTCCATGCTTTGTATTGACCATTTCCGTGATTTCCTGCATCGATAAATCCTGCGGACTGTCCCAAACGCACTTCATGACAACCTTCTCACAATCTGTAATTTCCTTTGCTCTCATATTCCATCCTTTCTCAACCATGCCTATAGCGTACTACATATGCTGGTTGCGTTCAATAATTATTTGTGGCTATAGTTTTAAAGCGCAAATGCGCGTTAATAGCATTTATAAAAATATAACCGGGCGTGTACATCATAGTATAGCCGAAAAAAGCCCAGAAAACAAGAGAATTTTATCGATATTTCTTATGTTTTTTCATTTATACATATTTTTTTGTCGCAACTTACATGTGTGCGTCAACTACTATTGTATCTAAAAAAGTACAATTTATGCATGAAAAAATCTTTCAAGTACGCTTTTTTTCTTGTCTTTTAAACGAATAAAAATACATTTTCATCAATAAATATTATTTCTTGTGCGGAAAAAAATACAAAATTTTCCAAAATAAAATATTTTTTCCAAGATTCTGTCCTTCCGCATGAAACATCTGTTACAAATTGTATGCAAAAAAATACAAATTTCTTCACAAAATGTTTGTCGTTTCAGGGTATATTTAAAAAATAATACAGAAAATAAAGTATTTTTCCTGTTCCCCAAACAGGACACTCTGCTGTCATGTTTCCTGTGTTATCCTGACAGCACAGCAGAACTTCCAGATAAGGAGACGCCATGAAAATAGACAGGCTTATCGGCATTCTTTCGATACTGCTTCAAAAAGATTCGGTTACAGCCCCATACCTCGCCAGCCGGTTCGAGGTTTCCAGGCGCACCATCAGCCGGGATATTGAACACCTGTGCAAAGCCGGCATTCCCATTATGACCAGGCAGGGTGCGGGCGGCGGCATTTCCATTATGGAAAACTACAAAATCAGCCATACGCTGCTGACCAATACAGAAATGCAGGATATCCTGGCCGGGCTGCGCAGCCTGGACAGTACATGCGGCACAAACCGTTACGGGCAGCTGATGGAAAAACTGTCCCCCGGTTCTTCCGATTTTATGACCGCCAGCCAGTCTGTGCTTATCGATTTGTCTTCCTGGTACAGGGATTCTCTGGCTCCCAAAATAGAAACTATCCGTGCGGCCATAGACAGCTGCCGGCTGCTGGAATTTCTCTATTATGCCCCTGCGGGCGAAAGCATGCGGGCAATGGAGCCCTATTACCTGATTTTCCGCTGGTCAAGCTGGTATGTGTGGGGCTGGTGCCGCAAGCGGCAGGATTTCAGGCTGTTTAAGCTGAACCGCATGGAAAGCCTGTGCCTGGCAGACACATTTTCCAAAAAGCCCGTCCCGCTGCCCGAGCTGAAAAACGAGCATATCTTTCCGGGCGGCATCCGCGTCAGGGCCCTGTTTGACGCTTCGTGCAAATGGCGCCTGGTCGAAGAATTCGGCACGGGCTGCTTTGAAGAACAGCCAGACGGAAGGCTGCTGTTCCACGCAGACTATACCGGGCGGGAAAACCTGCTCACATGGCTGCTGACCTTCCGCGAACAGGCCGAGCTGCTGGAACCGGAATACCTGCGGGAAGAACTGCAAAACGCACTTTTACGGACACTGCACAGATACCGCAGTGACGAATCCTGACAGCAATACAAACCACCTCATCCGAGAAAGGAGCTTTTATGTCATCCAGTCCAGAATTTGTTACTTATATCGCAGACCTGCTTTCCGATGCCGGCCAGATTGACTGCCGCAAAATGTTTGGGGAATACGGCATCTGCTGCAATGGAAAATTATTCGGCGTTATCTGCGACAGCCAGCTTTATATCAAAATCACCAAAGCCGGCCAGAGCCTGGCACCCGGCCTGCAGACGGCCCCGCCCTACAAGGGAGCAAAAGATTACTTCCTTATTGAAGATACCGGCGGCCGCGAGTTTTTGTCCAGGCTCGTAACAGAAACCTGTGCAGAGCTTCCAGAGCCAAAGCCGAAAAAAAAGAAAACGCCGGCCCAAAAAAGCATGCCATAAGAAAATTCATCTGTTAAGAAAAGCCAGAAAATACAAACAGAATGTGAAAAAAAATTACCGTACACAGGAAAGGAACACCATGCCGTTTGATTATAAGAAAGAATACAAAGAATTTTACCTCCCGCCCAAAAAACCAGGCATTATCACTATCCCGGAAATGAATTTTATTGCTGTCCGCGGCGAAGGTGACCCAAACGAACCGGAAGGGGAATACAAAACTGCCGTCGGCATCCTGTATGCCATTGCATTTACGATTAAAATGAGCTATAAAGGCAGCCACAGCATCGACGGCTATTTCTCCTATGTCGTTCCGCCACTGGAAGGCCTGTGGCAGCAGAAAGGCTCTGACGGCATTGACTATGCCCATAAAGAAAACTTCTCCTGGATTTCGCTTATCCGCCTGCCGGAATTTGTCACGAAAGAAGAATTTGACTGGGCCGCTGCAGAAGCGTCTGCCAAAAAACAGAGCGATTTTTCCAAAGCCGAATTTTTCACCTGGCACGAAGGCCTGTGCGTGCAGTGCATGCATACCGGCAGCTACGACGACGAGCCGGAAACAGTACGCCGGATGAATGACTTCCTTGCGCAGCAGGGATATGCCGAGGATTTTTCTGACGGCCGTTTCCACCACGAAATCTATCTGAGCGACCCGAGACGGACAGCACCGCAGAAACTCAGGACGGTTATCCGCCACCCTATCCGGTAATCTATCCCTTGCGGAATGCGCCAAATGCCCATACAGACATGGCACCTGGCGCATAGCCCGCTCCAGGATATTTTTATATACCCGAATCAGTCAGAAAAGCTTCAATCCATATTCAGCATATTTTTCCATCTTAGAATCTACGGATAAAAATACTATATTATTTTTTATTGCCTGCCATATCATAATTCTGTCAAACGGGTCTTTATGTTCTTTTGGCAGATGATAAGAAGAAACCAGTTCTTCATTTACCAGTACTCTGCACAGCAAAAAACTATTTTCTATTTTCTGAAAGAATTCTTCTGGGTTTATCCCCTTCAAAGACAGCTTGCCCAAAGAATACTTGATAGATATTTCCCATAAACTTGCCTGACTGTAATAAACCACATTTTCCGCAGATAATAGTGCCTGTTTCACTTTTTCAGATATTTTTTCTGTGTCCATAAACATCCACAGCAAATAATGAGTGTCAATCAGCAGTTTCATTCTCCTATCAGCTCCTCATCACTTATTTCCCAGTCTTCCTTGAAAGAAACCTCTGCTTTTCCTTCCAGCGTTCCCAGTCTGCGAACTTTTGGTGTTACTTTTTCATCCAGCCCGGTAATCATTACTTTTTGATTTAAAAAAAACGATTCTTTCTCCAGAGGAACACATACGGTTCCATTAAAATATCCCTGCACTGCTGCCATATCAAACCCTCCCTGATTAATCCTGTTTCACCAGCTGGTTCTGCATCATTTATCGAAATTTGTTTTAAGCATAACATGACTGTATTTCAATTTCAATCCTTTTTGAATTCTCCTTCATGTTTTTTGAAAAATTCATAATACTGCCGCACATTCCCAAGCTGTGTCCATTTTTTCACGTCCACGGGGTCTTCGTCAAAATCATATATCTTTGCCCCGCGCATGGACAGCAGGAACGGGGAATGCGTGGCAATGACAAACTGGCAGCCGAAAAACCGCGCACTGTCTTCCAGAAATTTCAGCAGCTCCTGCTGTTTTTCCGGAGACAGGCTGTTTTCCGGCTCGTCGAGCAGATAGAGCGCATGCTCCCCTATCTTCTGTTCAAAATACAAAAATGCGCTTTCCCCATTGGAATGTTCCCGGACATTATCAGCCAGGCTGTTTCGGATATACTGGGACTTTGACTTTCTGCGGGCCATGTTCACCTTTTTCAGCTGCTCATAATCTTTCATTGATTGCAGCCGGAAGGAACCGTATTTCATATCTGCATAATCTTGTGCCACCTCTCCCCGCCGCCGGTCGATTCCTTCATTCAAATGCCTTATATCCAGCATAAATTCAAACACATCATCGCTCGTAATCACGCAGCTGCCCTTCGGAATCTTCCGGCTGCATTCCAGTGAGCAGTCCTGTAAATAACGCTCGAAAAAACTGCTCCGGTTGTATAACGACTGGCGTTCCAGCTTCAGCTTTTCCGCAATTACATTCAGCGCGGTCGTCTTCCCGCATCCATTTGAGCCATAAAAAACCGTCACCGGTTCAAAATCAATCTGTTCCAGATGATTCCCTGACAAAATCCCATACGGATAAACCGTGTCATAACAGGTCATCTTTAATTTGAACAAAAAATCCGTCTCCCGCTCCGCATCCGGGAAACAGAACCTGGATAAATAAATCATATGAAGAAATCTCCTTTCTTTTGTATCGGGCCGGGCCCTGATTTACAGGATAATCCAGCAGACGCACCCTGATAATCTTTCTCCGCTATTTTCACATTCCCGCCGAATGAACTGCGCAGCATGCGGGCCAGATTCACGTAATCCGGTCCTTCTTTCAAGTCAGGTTTCCATCAAACTGTTCTTTTGCACACAATGGCAGTTTTTTACATATCATTGTTCCAATAAATTCCTGCATGGTCAAATCGATGTCTGAAATAGAAAAGTCCCGGAGCTTTTCCGACATCACTGCCAGAAGGCTCCGTCCTGCTGGTATATATAATTTCTGAACGGTTTCCAAACATATGTTCCAAATCCTTCTGCAGTTTCTGCATCATAACAGCCAGTGCCGTCACGCTATCCATAATAGAAACCAGTTCCTTATCCTGAAATCCATGCAGATACATCTCTGAAACACTGTATATAATATTTAACAGCCCCTCTTTTAAACCATCCGTAAATCCAAACCTGACATATCCATCCTTATTGAGCCGAATCGTAATTTTTTTGTTATCAAATTTGCCTTAGCTGCTTCCATAGTAAAATTCTTTGAACAGCCTGTCAATGTTATCCCGGTAAATTCAGCAATTTTCTGTAACAATGCAGCCTCCGGCAAAACGGTTACAATTTTCTTTCTGCCCCTGAAACTTTTTCCATCCCTGCCCGCTCTAATATTTCATAAGCACAAAGGAGGAGGTGACAGACCTTGAACCTATTTTCCAGAAAAAAAGATACCAAAGACAAATCTTCCAGGGATTTAATCGAACAGATTCTGCTCGACTGCTATAACCAGTACTACCGGCTTGCATACAGTTATGCACACAATGCACAGGATGCCAGCGATATTGTACAAAACGGGGCCTTCAAGGCACTGAAGGGATGCCACGGCCTGAAGCATCCCGAATATGCACAGACATGGGTATACCGCATTATGCTCAATGAATGCTTCCAGCATGCCAGGCAGCCAAAGCTGCTTTCCTATGAGTCATACCAGGAAGAAACCGGCGCAGAAGCCGGATGCCGGGAAGACCATTATGCAAATGTGGACCTGCAAAGGGCCATTGAGGCGCTTCCCGACAAAGACAGGGCTATTATCATCCTGAAATACTTTGAAGATAAAAAGCTTGAGGAAATCGCAGACCTGCTGGACGAAAACCTCAGCACGGTAAAAAGCCGCCTGTACCGCTGCATCAAAAAGCTGCGCACAGCCCTTTCGGATAACCCGCAGCAGGACGCACAGGCACCCGGAGCAGAAAAAGAACCCGACAGATATCCATTCAGCAGAAAGAACAGGCAGGTGATGATATGATTCAATTTTCACAGCGCAAAGAACAAAACGACTGGCTGGAACAGGAGCTGCAATCGTTAAAAACCGGATATTTAAAGCAGCAGATGTCAGACGAGCAGGCCGCGGCATTCCGCGCAAAAGTAAAGGAAGCAGGCGCACAGCTGCGCAGGGAGCAGCGCAGGGCTGGATTTGCCAGATATGCAGCCGCAGCTGCAGCCGTGCTCGGGCTGTTTATCATACTGCCCAACACATCCGCAGCCGCAGCAGACGCCATGGAGCAGATACCGGTGCTCGGGCATCTGGCACAGGCCCTGACGTTCCGCAATTATGAATACGTCTCCGACCGGAACATGGCCGATATCGAAGTGCCCGCCATCCAGCCGGACAGCCAGGGCGGCGATACAAAAGCCGGCAGGACACTGAAACGCACAGCTGAAGAAATCAACGCGGAAATACAGAAAATTACGGACGAGCTGGTTCGTGAATTCGAAGAAAACCTGGAACATGACTATGGCTATCAGGATGTTATCGTAAGCAGCGAGGTACTGGCTGAGACAGAAGATTCCTTTACCCTGAAGCTGAACTGTTACCAGGGCGCAGGAAGCGGGTACGAATGGAATTATTACTATACCATTGACCTGAACACCGGAAAACGCCTGAAGCTGCGCGACCTGTTTCAGGATAACGCCGACTATGTCACGCCAATCAGCGAAAATATCAGGCAGCAGATGCAGGAACAGATGGCTCAGGATGAAAATGTCACATACTGGCTGGACAGTGACATCGAAGAATGGAATTTCAAAACCATTTCGAAAGACGCTTCTTTTTATCTGAATGCAGCCGGAAATGTCGTTATCGGCTTTAACGAAGGCGATGTCGCGCCAATGTACATGGGCACAGTCGAATTCGAAATCCCGGCAGACGTGCTTAAGGACATACGCAGATAGCCTTTGCAGGAAAGGCCGGCAAAACCAGGGACACTGTGTTATTCCTGCTTTTGCCGGCCTTTTCCGCTGCCCGTCCCGCACGCTGCACAGCCTTCTGACCGCGCCGGCAGCCGGACTGTGCGGAATTCTGCCCGCAGTGCATCATAGGACAGCAGCCTGCCTGTCAGCAAATCACCGGCCCCCAGCACATATTTCACCGCTTCCATTGCCTGCAGGCTGCCAATCACGCCGCAGGCTGCTCCCATTACGCCCGCCCGGCTGGCTGGCAGCACGGCGCCTTCTGGCGGCGGCTCCTGAAAGATACAGCGGTAGCACGGCCCCTGTCCCGGCACATAGGTCATCAGCTGCCCCTGGAAGCGGATAACCCCGGCATGCACAAACGGAATGCCTTCACGGACACAGGCATCATTAATAATAAACTTTGTCTCAAAATTATCGGATGCATCTATTACAAAATCATACTCCCGGATCAAATCCCGGATGTTCTCCTCATTGACATAGACGGGATATATCCGCACATCCGTTTGCGGATTCAGCCCGAGCAGGGTCTCTTTTGCGGAAACCGCCTTCTTCTTCCCGATATCCCGGACACTATGCAGAATCTGGCGCTGCAGGTTTGACAGCTCCACCGCGTCCGCATCCGCAATCCCGATTGTCCCGGCTCCTGCCGCCGCCAGATACATCGCCGCCGGAGAGCCGAGCCCGCCGGCACCGATGATGCACACCTTCGCCCGCAGCAGCTTCTCCTGTCCTGCTTCCCCGGCTTCTTCCAGCAGGATATGGCGCGCATACCGTTCTTTCTGTTTTTCTGTCAGCAACTCTGCTCCCCCTTATCACAGTTTTATTCCCTGAAGCAAATCCATTTATGCCAGAGCGTGTTTGCTTCACAGTTTGCGGAAATGATTTTTCAAACACGCTCTAACGCAGCCTGTATTCTTTGAAGCTCACTCCGCAAGCTGTAACACATTAATAAGCAGCACCCACGTCAGCCCATAGTACGTCACGACGGCAACGAGGTCATTTACTGTTGTAATCAAAGGCCCGGATGCGACTGCCGGGTCGATTTTTATTTTATGGAAAAACATCGGAATAACCGTGCCTGTAATGCTGGAAATAACCATCGCAACCATCAGGGAAAACCCGATGCAGGCACTGACCGCAAACCCGAACCACATCCCTTTTCCCTTGATAAGCGCGATATAGACGCCGATAAACACAAGCGAAATCAGCCCGAGCAGAAGCCCGTTTACAGCTCCGACCCGCATTTCCTTGCACATCAGCTGCCCCTTCTGCCTGCCGGTCAGGTTTTCATCCATCAGGACGCGGATTGTCACAGCCAGCGACTGCGTGCCCGCATTCCCGGCCATATCCAGAATAAGCGACTGAAAGCAGATAACAAGCGTCAGCTGCGATACCACCTGCTCAAAAATCCCGACCACCGAAGATACCAAAAGCCCCAGCAAAAGCAGGACAAGCAGCCACGGAATCCGCTTTTTCATGCTCTCAATAAGCGGCTCGTTCAAATCCTCCTCTGCGGTCAGGCCGGCCAGCCTTGCATAGTCCTCGCCCATTTCCTCATCCACGACTTCCACGATGTCCTGCGCTGTAATGACACCGAGTATTTTTTTATCATAATCCAGCACCGGAATCGAATCCTCCGAGTAATCACGCACCCGGTCAAAACATTCGTCTATCGTTTCCTTGGCATATACATACGGATAAGAGGTTGTCATCAGGTCTTCCAGCGATGTGAATTTGCGCGCAATAATCAGGTCCTTAAGGTCAATCGCGCCGCAAAAGCTTTCACTGTCATCCACGACATAAATCGTGGAAATATTGTCATTGTCCGCCGCCTGCGTCACCAGCTCCTTCATGGCTTCCTGAATCATAATTCCGCGCTTTATCACGATAAAATTCGTCGTCATCCTGCTGCCGATTTCATCATCCCCGTAAGACTGAATCAGCCCGATATCATGCCTGGATTCCTCATCCATAAGACGTATCAGCTGGCTGGATTTTTCATCTTCCATCTCGTCCAGAATGTCGACCGCATCGTCCGCATCCATGGATTCTAAGATATCCGCGGCATTTTCCAGCCCCAGTTCTTCCAGATACCTGCTGACATCATCCTCCAGGTATGTGAAAATCTCAGAAACCGTATCGTTGCCAAGCAGCTTGTACAGCTTGAGGTGTTCTTCCTTTGTCAGCTCCTCCCAGACTGCTGCAATATCATTTTCATGGTAGTCTTCCAGTTTCTTGCGGATGACGGACGGCGGCTCGCCGCTTTTGATGATGCAGATAAGTTCTTTCTCATAATCCCTTTTTTCCGGAATCCCTTCATCCATATATTCCCTGTTTTTTTCTTCTAATTCACTCATTCCGTACTCCTTTCTGCATCTGCTTGTTTATCCGCCGTTCCCCGTCCCGCCGCCCGCAGGCTCCCTTATTACTGCTGCAGGCTTTCTTCCTGCCCGAGCAGGTAATTGACAAACTGCTGCGCCGTGCGCCCCGAAATGCCGCCATGGCTTAATTCCCACCGGTTCGCTTCCCTTTGCAGGATTTCCTCACTGAGCGTAATGCCGTTCCTGCGCGCAAGCCCTGTGACGATGTGAAAATATTCCTTCTGGTCCGGCTTGGAAAAGCTGATGGTCACGCCAAAGCGGTTTACCAGTGACAGCTTTTCTTCCATCGTATCGGACTTGTGCATCCCGTTTTCCACCTGGACATCGTCTCTGTCAGACCAGGTTTCCTTAATGATATGCCGCCGGTTGGACGTCGCATAAATCAGGATATTTTCCGGCTTTGTTTCCACGCCGCCCTCAATAACCGCCTTTAAAAATTTATACTCTGTTTCAAATTCTTCAAACGAGAGGTCGTCCATATAAATAATAAAACGGTAATTGCGGTTTTTAATCTGTGCAATGACCTTCGACAAATCCTGAAACTGATGCTTGTAAATCTCAATCATGCGCAGTCCCTGGTCATAAAACTCATTGACAATCGCCTTGATGCTGGTCGACTTGCCTGTCCCGCTGTCGCCAAACAGCAGCACGTTGTTCGCCTTCCTGCCTTCCACAAAGGCACGGGTATTGTCCACAAGCTTTTTCTTCTGGATTTCATACCCGATTAAATCGTCCAGCATCACCCGGTCCATATTGTTAATCGGATGGAATGCCACGCCGCTGCCCGAAGGAGCCGCCAAAATCCGAAATGCCTTGTTCAGCCCGAACATCCCTACCCCATAGGCTTTGTAAAAATCCGTAACATATACAAAGAATTCTTCTTCGTCCGATGCCTGCTCCAGCTTTTCACTCAGCGCCCGGACTTTTTCACTGACATTTTTGTTATACATAAGCTCTGTTTTCTGGATGGCCTTATAATCCGAAATCCGCGAAAAGCAGTCGATACCGAGCTTTTCTTCTATCCAGCCGAAATCATAGGCAAACAGCTCCATAAAAGCTTTAAAATCACTTTTGGCAAAATAATTGGCGCTTCCCTCATGCGCCCCTGTCTTCTCACACGTAATGCTGAACGGATTTTCATCCATGATAAGCCAAAATGCCAGATAGTTGTGCCACAGGTTTTTGTCAAACCCATAGTCCGTCGCAAGCACCAGAAGCCGTTTCACCTGCCGGAACACCTGTACAGACAGCTCCTCCTTTGTCCTGCTGCCGGCACGCAGCGCAGCGCAGATGCCGCTTAGCTCCATCAGAATGGAATCCTCTGGCATATCCCCGTACATTAATATTTTTGATACAATCCGATTCATGTCTGTACCTCCGTATTCAAATGCATCTGCCATATCTGGCATGGATGCTTTCTTCTAAGATAACACAAGGACGGGCAGCTTTCAAACAAAAATTTAAAAAGGGAGGGCAAAACTCCCTCCCTGGCCGGAATGATTCCTACACCGCAATAATAATGCCGCCATCATTTGCGTACATGCTGCTGACTCCTGCCGTGTCCAGAATCACAATATCCTTAAAATGCATCAGCTTTTCTATCTGCTCTTTTACCTTCTGCGCCCGTTTCAGGCAGTTGCAGTGCGCGATTCCGAGAATCCGTTCTTCCCGGTCCTTCGTGCGCTGCATAATCTCCTTTACCATGCGTTCCAGCGCCTTATTCATGCCCTGGGCCTGGCCGAGCTGGCATATCAGCCCGTCCGGCGTCGCGCCCATAACCGGCTTTATTTTCAGCACGTTTGCAACCAGCGCCTTCAGGTTGCTCAGGCGTCCGTTTTTGCGCAGCGTTTCCAGTGTTTCCAGCACAAAAAAGGTCTGCTGGCTGCTGATATAGCTTTCTGTGCGTTCCACAATTTCCTCAAACGCATGTCCGGCTTCTTCCAGCTCCTGTATTTTCATTGCAATCAGCGTCTCCCCGACAGATGCAGAACAGGAATTAAAGACATGTACTTTTCTGTCCGGGTACTGGTCCAGAAACATCTGCCTGGCTGTCTGCGCGCTGTTATAAGAACCGCTCAGCTGTGCAGACAGCGTGACTGCATACACATGGCCTGCACCGGAATTATATGCATCATAATATTTTTGCGGCGACGGGCATGCGGACTTCGGACAGTTCGGGCTTTCTTTTACTTTTTGGAGAAACTCTGCCTGGCAGAAGCTTTCATCATCCACAACATGGTAATCGTCCACATCCAGCTCAAGCGGCACGGACTGAACGCGTGCATCCTGTTTTAATTCCTCTGTCAGCTCTCCGCAGCTGTCCACAATAATTTTATAATCCATAATTTCCTCCTGTATCAACCTGAAAAATGATTCTGATAACCTCATGCTATGCAGCTTTATAAATGACGTATCTTAATATTCCTCGTTTTCCCACATAGTATTCATTACCACATGATGATAACATCAAAATCATCTTTTGTAAATACATTTCAAGGAAATATCACAACAAAAATATTCATCTGCAGGTCTGTTTTATAGTAAACCGTCTCAAGCCCCCTGCAGTAATCGCTGATATGGTACTGCGTCAGGAAATATTCCTTCGCCTGCAGGCACTGCTCCCTGGTGGAAAATTTTACCGAAACATGCTTCCTGCCTTTTTCATAAGCCCGTTTAAAAACCGCGCCCGCCTCTGCCAGCGTTTCTTCATCCAGCGAAGTAAAATACCGCCCCTCTTTTACATAATAATTCTGTTCCATCGAAGTGCACTGCGGCAGCTCAAAAGGCGCCTGCGGGCTGTGGTCTTTGAGCATTTCTTCCGTCGTGATGTTCAGGTAATCATATTCGACGTATTTGACATCATTTTTCTTGTCATCATGGTATTTGGAATTGCCCCAGGTCACATCCACGTAATACCATTCCCCTTCCAGCTGCACAAGATTCCACGCGTGCGGCCCGCCCCTTGCGGTGCCCGTTACAATGATGCAGGGAATGTCCAGCCTGTCCATCAGATACTGCATGGCACTGGCATATCCCTGGCATACGGTTTCCCGGCCCACAAACACGCTGATAATATTCTGGTTGTTTTCCGCATCCAGATTATAGTCGGTCTTTTGAATGAGCATGCGGTAAATATCGCGCACCTTCTCATAATCCGACGCATCCGGGCTGATTTCTTCCAGATAGGCATCTGCCCTGCGGTCGATTTTTTTCTGCATCCGTTCCCGTTCCTGCTTTGTCATAATATAATTCGGCGCAAAGGACATGGCCTCGGTCTGCCCGTTTCTCTGATACTGCGTATAGCGGAAGCTTTCCACCCAGAACAGCCCGCCGTAATCTGCCTTGATGCAGTTAAAAATCTGTTCCAGCTCCTGCCCGTCCTCAGTCGACAGCGTCACTTCTTCGTCGTGATTCATAATGGCATCCAGCATCTGGTTATAAATGACCTGGTGTTCTTGTGGCAGCGTGCCATACGCATACCGGTCCTGTGAAATGCCTTCGACTTCCTTCGGCAGCTCCAGCGCATTCAGCTGCTGGCGTAATTCGATATTTTTCCTGACGGTGCTGACCGCTTCTTCTACCGGGCGCACAATGCCCGCAAAGCCATCCGGCAGCGCACAGCCCTGCAGCGTGCCTGCCAGAAGCGCCGCTGCAAGCATGGCTGCAAGGCGGCTTTTTGTTTTACGCTTACAATACTGGTTCATACTGATGATACCCCTGAATTCAGGCATGCAGCTGCATGCCCCGGTGAAACTGTTAAAATGCACTGCAGCTTCTATGATAGCCTGATTGAGCCGCAATTTCAATATTTTTTTCAATCCTATTGTAAAATCTGAAATATTCCCTATAATGAAAACCAGGAACAAACGCAGTCCAAAAGCTGCCGGCATATACCAACGGAGGACATAACCAGTATGAAAGCATTCCAGCTGACAGAACAGAAAGAATTTATGAACCTGCTGCTGCGCAGTGAAACCTTTGACAATTTCCTGCTGTCTGAGGCATCCATCCATGCGGCAGTCCGTTATGAAATTGACGGGCACTTAACCCCCGGATTTTATTCCAGCGCGGAGCTGGAAGAAAACCGCCTTGCAGGGCTGTCCTGCATGCCATACGCAAAGCTGCGCCCGGTATTTTATGAGCTGATTAAAGGCCGCCACGCACCGTCTTACCTCAAATTCGTGCTGATGCTCTCCCCGTCCAGCCTGCAAAATACCATCCGGGCATCCGGCACCGCCATCCTGCCGGACGACATCCTTGCCGCCTTTTTGAACATCCTGTTCCAGAACGGGCAGCTGCTGCTGACAGCCGGGGTTTCATACCGGATTTTTATGCCTGACAAAAGTTTCGAAAGGGAATGGGAAAAGTTTACAATCCAGTTTTTATTGAAAAATAGCATTAATTTTTCCGAAATTTGACCCTTTTTCGCTTTACTTTTCGTTTTTCGTATGATATTCTTAGCGTAAGCTGCCAACAGCTAATATGAATGGAGGTACTGTCATGAACAAAGGTACAGTAAAATGGTTTAACAATCAGAAAGGTTACGGTTTCATCACAGATGAAGAAGGCAAAGATGTATTTGTACATTTTTCCGGCCTGAACATGGAAGGCTTTAAGTCTCTGGAAGAAGGCGCTTCTGTGGAATTTGAAGTAACTGAAGGTGCAAAAGGACCGCAGGCTACCAATGTAACTGTAATTAAGTAAATCGTTAAACAAAAATGTGCATTAATCAATTGAGGTTCTCAAATGTACATTATGATATTATATAAGGTCTAGTTTTATAGATTATATATGCATATTTGACATACAGTATGTTGATTATTCACAGCAAAAAATCTGCCAATGGCAGATTTTTTGTTTTCCTGTATTCTGTTATCCCGTGCCAGGCGGCCTATTCTGCTTCCCGCAGCCGCTGCACCACGCTGTGCTTTACCGACTGCCCGTAAAGCACAGCAGGGATTGCAAAGCCAAGCAGTGCAAACACAGGAACCATCCCAAGCACTGGCAGCAGCGTAAAGCGGTATCCGAAAAACCAGAACATCTTTTCCAGCATCATTCCCGTAAGCGGCCCTAATGCCAGCGACAGCACAAAAGCCATGGCGGCAGAGCTCAGTACATAAAACAGCCCTTCGTAAACGAGCATCGCCCGCAGCTGGCGGTTCGTCATGCCGACAGACTGGAGCACGGCAAATTCCCTTCTCCTGCTCAAAATCCCGGTCATAACCGCATTAAAAAAGTTCAGCATCCCGACCATGCCGATAACGACACACAAAACGCCCCCGATTAACAGAAACATCTGCCGGAACTGTTCGAACTGTTCACGGACTACCTGCTTGCTTTCATACATCAGCACCGACAGGTCCCCTGCCGTCTTCTTTGCAAGATAACGTTCTGCATCCGCTTCTGCCTGTGCATCCGGCGTGTCAAATAAATAAAATACCGGTTTTATTTCCTGTCCGCTGTCTTTTTTCATGCGTTCTGCCGGAAGAATGGCTGTAATTCCACCTGCTATGGCATAGCGGAAGGACATGCTGTATGGCACATTCACCAGCGCACATACCGTATAGTTTATTTCTTTTTTTCCTTCCATATAATATTCCATAAATTCTTCCGGCGTGGTTTCATCTGCTTTTTCCCCGGTTCTGGAATCCACCATATACGCATCCTCCGCATAAATAACGGTCAGCGTATCTCCAATGTCCGGGCATTCTTCCCGGTTTATGATTTTTCCATAGTCATCTGTCATGACAGCAGCCGCAATGGCATGGCTGTCCGGGTCAGAAAACGCTTCCAGGCTTCCCTCTATAACCTGCAGCTTTTCTATCAGGCTCTCGTCCAGTCCCTCTGCCTGCAGCATGCCGGTCACACGCCCATCCTTTTTTTCCATGGACGCAAGAATCTCATCTGCCATTTCTTCCCCGTTATACCGGCTCAGATTTGCCCGCATAATCGATTCTTCCAGCCACACCCGCGGCTTGGCGCCAGACAGCTTATAACCGCAGCCGGAGAGGCTCTGGTTCGTGCTGCCCGAAATCTCAGCAATATCATCCCCGGTGATATACTCCCCTGCCTGCTGGAAGCGGAAATAATCGGTCGTGCTTACGATAAAATCTGCACAGGTTCTGGAAGAAGCATATTTTTCGATATCAAATCCGTTCGTAAACATGTAAAGCTCATTCAAAAGCGTGACGGAAAAAGCCAGCGACAGGACGACCAGCAGGGTTTTGCTTTTATTCCGCCCAAGATTGGCAAATGCCATCTGATGCACCTTTGCCCCGCGTACCCTGCGGCTTTTCTTCCTGGCGTGCAGGGCATCCGTATACCGGACTGCTTCGACCGGAGATACTTTTCCCGCCATCCTGCCCGGCCTGGCACTGGAAAACAGCACCGTCAGCACGGCAAACAGTGCAGAAGCGGCAAAAATCAGCGGAGAAGTACTGATTTTGGTACTGACTGACCCCAGTGCCGAGGTTTTTAATATAACCGGAGTCAGCACCGACCCGATGCCATACCCAAACAGCAGGCCGAACGGAATTCCCATCAGGCACATATACAGCGCCTGATGGCGGATAATACGCCGTATCTGCCTCGGAGTCGTCCCAATGGTCTTTAACAGGCCGTAATAGCGGATATCGCTGCTTACCGATATCTGGAAAATATTATAAATAATCAGATAGCCTGTAAAAATAATCAGCAGCAGGAAGGCCGCTATTGCAAGCAGCGTTTCCTTATCCATCCCAGAGCCCAGCTGTGCGCTCGTATAGCCCCAGTTAACACCGATGCGGACACTGTTTTCCCCATCCCTCCTGTCCCACGTATAGCCAAGGTCTGTATCGACCTGTTCCATCTGCCCGCGGATATCCATGGAAGAACCCATCATGACATTTAAATCCGTGCGGAAAGCTTCCATTCCGGCTTCGATTCCTTTTTGTTCAATTTCGTTTTTATATTCTTCCGATATATTGATATAATGTACCGGCATCAGCTGGTCAAATTCCCACCATCCGGCCAGCGTAAACGTCTCGCTGACCTCAAAGCTTTTCTGTTCCTTGTCCCCCACGGTATACGTCAGCGGAACCTGCGCGCCGATTTTGGGCTCAACCCCGAGCAGCTTTAAAGAAGCCGTGTCCATAGACACTTCCCTGCCATTCTGCGGCATCCGTCCTTCCTGTGGCTCTGCAAAGCTCCATTTTGTGCAGTTTTCATCCATATAACTGATTTCTGCCGGCAGTTTTGCAAATACGCCTTCCATGCAAAACCCGATAACAGTCCTTGCCCCGGTTTCTTTTACCTTTTCATGCGCGGTTATCGCTTCCTGCTGTTCTTTCGTGACATCCTTGAACGTGCCGTGGGCAGTACCGCCCGCCTGGCGGAACTGGTATATCTCATAGCTGGCATTTAAAGACATGGCAATTGTAAACAGCGAGGTAAACAGCAGCGTCGTCAGCACAATCGCACAGGCCGCGATAAGATTGCGCCTGCGGGATGCCCAGAACGTCCTGTTACTTAAACGGCGAATGCATTTCCTATTTCTGACCTTCATTTCCGCCACCTCCCCGAAGATTCCTGGCTGCAATCCGCCCATCCTCAATGCGGATAATCCGGTCGGCCAGCTGCGCAATTTCTTCATTATGGGTAATCATGACAACTGTCTGCACAAACTTCTGGCTTGTGACCTTTAACAGCCCAAGCACGTCCTGGCTCGTTCTGCTGTCCAGGTTGCCGGTCGGTTCATCTGCCAAGACGATGGCAGGGGCCGCTGCCAGTGCCCGTGCAATCGCGACACGCTGCTGCTGCCCGCCGGAGAGCTGTCCCGGCAGCGCATCCAGCCTGCCATCCAGCCCGAGCGTCTGCACAATCTGGCTGATAAACTCCGGCTGTACCCTGCGTCCGTCCAGCTCCATCGGCAGCACGATATTCTCATACACATTCAGCACCGGAACCAGGTTGTATGCCTGAAATACAAACCCAATCCTGCGCCGGCGGAATATCGTCAGTGCTTCATCCTTCAGAGAAAAAATGTCCTTTCCGTCCACCTTCACCGTGCCGCTGGTCGGACGGTCCAGTCCGCCCAGCATATGCAAAAGGGTGGATTTCCCGCTGCCGGACGTCCCGACAATTGCCGCAAACTCGCCTTTTTCCACCGAAAGGCTTACGCCGTCCAGCGCATGCACGGCATTCGCGCCGGAGCCGTAAATCTTTCTGAGGTTTTCTGCCTTTAAAATTTCCATATGTTATTACCTCCAATCTAAAGTTTTCCCTGTACAGACTGATTATTGCATAAAAATCTTACTACAGTCTTTCAGCAGGCAGGGAAAATCTAACAGTTTTGAAAGAATGCAAAAATGGGGCTGCCGCAGCAGCCCCGTAATGTTCCTTTTTATCTGATATAATCTATTTTTTCTGTTCATACATTTCATCTGAAATACAGCCAAGCTCATGCAGCTTTGCTGACAGGTTTTTCAAATCCGAGCTGACCCATATCTCCGCTGATCCTTCTTTCGTTTCGTAAAAATTATACCTGTCGTATGGACTGACAAATCCGGCTTCATCACGCACATTCAGATACAGAGCCCCATATGAAACAGCGTCTTCATTCTGCTCTGCTCCTCTCCCTGCCAGAATATCGCTGACAAATGCTTTATAAAGCTCCTGCGCAGTGTCCTCATTCACCCGGATAGCTGGCACATCCTCCCGGTTACTGTTCCATGTACCGGAATATACCGTAATATCCGGGTAATGTATTCCAAAATACCGCCTTAATATTACATCCGGTCGTCCGGCATATTCGTGAATCTGGCCTGACACACTGCCTGGCACATCCTGTTCCGGAATATGGTACGTCCGCGTCAGCCTGGAACCGTCTTTCATCCGGTATTCAAGGCTGAAATACCAGAACATGTTATTATTTCCTTTCCGGACATCTTTCTCTGCCTGCTCAAATTCTTTTTTTGATGCAATAATCTGTTTATGGATATCCTGAACCCACGCAATTTCATCCGCATCCCCTGCATACAGCTCCAGCATGCTGGACACCCAGACTTCCTTTATGTCGCCAGGATTTGGAACTTTTTTCTCCAGGCCGAATACATCTGCATCCAGCCCTGCATAAATAATACCGATGACGGCCGTATAAACCAGGCATTCACACAGTCTTTTTTTTGTAAATACATGCACGCTGCGCTCTAACAGCATCTGTGCAATAAAAAATACAGCTGCACCAATCACCGCTGCACAGATAACAATTGCTGCAAAGGAACCCCCAAATAACTCCGTGCCGAAAAGCAGGGCACCGAGCGCAGAGGTGCAGACTGCCGTTCCCCACCGGAATAACGGCTTGAGCCAGTTTACGGTAATAACATCGCCGGCTGTCTCAATATGCTTCTTTTGATATGCAGCCAGCGCAATCCCGGCAAAGGCCGCCGCAGCCAGAGTGTACCAAACCAGCACCTTTACCTGTGAATAATTATATACAAACTGCCTGCTTTCTGTATATCCTGTATATAAATTCAGATTTAGCAGGCAGGATATCGGCGTAAGCAGGGTCAGAAGGCCGGAATGCAGGCTGAAAGATTCCACTCCGTAGCATACGGCATTGACCATCCATTCTGCTATCCTGACCATTCCTGCACACAGAAAATTTAAAATAAAGTACAATACCGGAACCGCAATGATATTTCCCACAAACATCAGGACACAGACAGACAGGCTGAAAAAAAACAGGTTTATCACAGCTGCCGTCCCCATCCACATCAGAAAGCTTTTCAGCACTTCCCCTGTCACAGCGCCAAAGGATGCTGCGACCGCCAGCCCGAGAACGGCCGATACAAACAGAGGCACGAGCAGGAAAAGAAGGCCCGTTACATAATTCGTAACAAACAGGCTCACCCGGGTTACCGGATATGTGTGCATCATATTGGAACTGCGTGCCGCAAACAGATAGGAAAACAGCAGCATGGCAGCAGCCAGTGCAGCTATGGAAATGATTATAATCAAAAAATTCATATTCCATATGTGTTCCACAAAATCCGCGGAACGCCAAAACTGCAGGGCCTGTTCGCCCGCACCTTCATCTGCACTTCTTGCCGCAAATACCATTTTGGAATAAATGCTGGCAGGATAATAAATCAGGCAGGCGACAAAAAGCCCTGTCCACAGCCCGAAATACCCGGTCAGGTTCCGCCTGAATACGGCCCTGTTAAATAAAGATATCTTTGATTTCATAGTCAGCACCTCCCAGCTCATAAATAAAAATTTCCTCTAAGGTCAGCGGAAGAATATCCAGAAGAATCGGCTGCAGGGACGCAATCTGCGAACGGATAGCTTCCTGTTCCCCGCGGATAATCAGCGTATGCACCCGCCCCGCCTGTGTCCTGTGCAGCACTTCCATGCCATCCGGCAGTACCGGAAGCTCCCCTGTTTCAAAAGCCGCCTGTATTTTCGATACGCTGCCCTGCAAATCATCCAGCGATTTTTCCATCATCAGCTTTCCATGGTGCATGATTCCGACATGGTCGCAGACATCTTCCAGTTCGCGCAGGTTATGCGACGAAACAAGCACCGTTGTTCCGTGCTCTGCCACATCCGACATAAGCAGGCTCCAGATCTGCCTGCGCATGACCGGGTCAAGCCCGTCTACCGGCTCATCCAGAATCAGAAGTTTCGGCCTGCAGCAGATAGCCAGCCAGAATGCCGCCTGCTTTTGCATGCCCTTGGAAAGCCGCCGGATGGCGCGCTTTTTATGAATCGAAGGGAAGCATTCCTGCAGCCGCTCAAACAGTTCCTGGTCAAACCGCGGGTACATATCCCGGTAAAACCTGGCCATATCCTTTAATCCTGCCTGGCTGAAATAAAAAATATCATCCGGTATATAGGCAATTTCGGATTTCACTGCCTCATTTTCATAAACAATCTGCCCGTCTACGCGTATCTCGCCCGCATCCTGGCGGTAAGCTCCGGTAATATGGCGGATAATCGTAGATTTTCCTGCACCATTCGGCCCGACCAGTCCGTATATGGCACCTTTTTTGACATGCATGTGTACCTGGTCCAATGCCGTAAACGCATCAAACCGCTTTGTTACATTAATGACTTCTACCATATGTTAACACCTCCCTGGCTGTGTGCTGTCCGCTCCGGCCTGTGATACATCCGCTCCGGCTGCATGTTCACTGCTTAAGACATCCGGCATTTTTGCCATGCACTCCTTCTGCAGGCTGTCTATCCGCTGTTTCAGCTCCTCCGCCTCTTTCTTTAAATATAAAAGCTCCGTGACAGCTTTATCAAACTGCCCAAGCAGCTCCTCTTTCCGCTTCGACTGGACATCACTCAGCGGAGCTGCAAAGCTGCCTTTTCCCGAAACCGTATAAATAAACCCTTCCTGTTCCAGTTCACGGTACGCTTTCTGAATCGTATTGGGATTTATCGCAAGCTGGCTCGCTAATTCGCGCACGCTTGGAAGCTTTTCGTCCTGCCGGATGACATTTGAAAAAACAAGCCTGCGCAGTCCGTCCTTAATCTGTTCGTAAATCGGCCTTGCATCCCGATAATTTAATTCCAGCATATTTCCCATCCTCCTTCCTTCCGGATGCCAGACACCCGGATAAATAATTACCGCATTTACATTCCCTGTCATTTCCGCCATGATTGTTTCGTGTGCAGCGGGCTGCCGCACAAACCAGATACAGGAAAAACAATGGACGCGAACGATATCCTGTATCATTTTTTTGAATGCGGCAGCCCCGTACAGATTGTATGATGTGTGTGATGTGTGTATGATGTATTACCTGTACTGCGTGTATCATTTGTACTATTACACTTTAACATAAAAATACCCATCTGTCAAGCGCAAAAAAATCTCCATCCAGATAAAAACAAAAGCAAAGCTTCTATATTTTATCCAGACAGAGACCCGCCGTCAGATGCCGGTTTTATCCGGCCCGGTATTCAGCGCACGACTGCATGCTTCATCAAATATTCTGTCCACAGCCCGTAATGCTGTGCATACATGTGTATATCATCAAAAGTATAATCTTTTTTTAAATGTCCGTTCTTATCTGTCAGGCTGCTGCTGACATCCAGGTAAAAAATGTCCCTGCCGTCTGCAAGCTGCGCAATCGCGACATTTTTGTCATTGATGTTGACATTGTTAAAAATCGCATCCTGCGAGGATTTTTCTTTGCTGACCGGAATAATGCCTTGGATATAAATCACTGCGTCCGGCTGCCACTTTTGGAACTTGCGCAGCACACGCTCATACGCTTTCTGGAAAGTTCCCGTATTTCCGGTTCCGAGCTCATTAATGCCGACCATAAAATAAATCTTGCCATATTTTTTTGCTTTCAGCATATGAGAGACACTGACTTCTTCCCCTGTCTGCGGGTCTTCAATAAATTTATCTTCCAGCACCTCATACACATTCAGCCCTGTTTTTGCAAAAAACTGTGCATTATCAAGACCCGAATAATCCTGCATTCCGACCGTCCTGGAATCCCCGATAAAGACTGCGTCATCAAAATAGCTCTTTCCGACCTTCTGATACGCATATTCGGTTGTCAGCGCCCGCTTTCCCGGGTCGGAATAATACTGGGAATCTGTCTGCACCTGTCTGCATTTTTCAAATCTGGTCACACCGGCTGTTTCATCTGCCTGTTTTACAGCATCCGGGCTGTTCTTTTCTTTCTCTCCCGGCCCGTCAGGGGCAGGGCCCTCATTCTTTTTATCCGTGCTGTCTTTATCAGCCCCCATGCCAGAACCGGATGCATCTCCTGCTGCATCACTGCCGGACGCATCTTTGCGGCTGCTGTCCGTGTTATCCGCATTATCCGTCTGGCCGCCTTCTGCTCCGGCCGTTTCGGTGCCGGCATCTTCCATGCCGCTTTCCTTATCCGTTACATGCCCCGCAGCTCCGGCTTCTGTCCCGCCAGGCTCGTCGTCATCCAGCCCCCCTATGCCAGCCATAACTGCCTGCTCATCCAGTTCACTGAGCATGGACTGGGATGCATCTTTTTCTAACAGCGCTGTAAACATCGGTTTTTCTATGATATCTTTTTCCAGCCTGTTCGGAAGCCTGCCCTGCGACCACGTATATGCTGTCAGGCTGCCCCAGCCTGCCAGCAGCAAAAACAGCATCGGGCATTTTTTAAACCATCTCCACAATTTCATTTTTTTCATCTGTCCTTCCGGCAATTATTCTAAAATCTAAAATATAAAAACGGGTTATTAATTCCATTTGCAAGCTCATAAACACTCATCCAGAAGACTGCCAGTGCCAGGGCAACTACTACGATTCCGCCCCGGATGCCATAATAAATCCGTTTTGGAAGGCCCGTGGAGAAAAATGCACATGCCGCAAACAGCCTGCCATATTCCCGGACATAACGCATCAGCTGGTCCGTACTGACCAGAACCGGCTGGCGGTGAATGCCCGCCAGCTGCTGCAGATAAACTGCAAGCTGCTCTAAATCCGGGATTGCAAATACAACCCAGGTGACTGGAATTAAAATCCAGATATAAATATGTCCGATTATCCTGCTGTTTTCCAGAAATTTCCCATAAATAAATTTTTCCAAAGACAGCAGTACAAAAAATCCCAAACCCCAGAGTACAAAATTCCAGCTTGCCCCATGCCACAGCCCGGTCAGTGACCATACAATCAGCATATTGATAAGCATTCGCAGGTTTCCCTTCCGGTTTCCGCCAAGCGGAATATAGACATATTCGCGGAAAAAACGCCCGAGAGTCATATGCCATTTCCGCCAGAATTCTGTTACGGATTTTACCATATACGGACTTTCAAAATTCCGCGGCAGGTGAAATCCAAGCATATGCCCGAGCCCGATAGCCATCAGCGAATATCCCCAGAAATCAAAATATATATGGAATGAATATGCCACTGCCCCCATCCAGGCAGCCGGCGTCGAAAGATTCGCATAGCCAATGCCCTGAATCTGGTTCCAGAATATCCATATTTTATTTGCCAGAAGCACCTTTGCACCCAGCCCGAAACAAAAAATTTCCAGTCCCTTCTCTATGCTGTACAGCGTTGTTTTGCGGGATTCCAGTTCACTGGAAACTTCCTGGTACTGGACAATCGGGCCCGCAATCAGCTGCGGAAACATGCTGACATATGTGGCAAATTCCAGCAGGGTTCCCGTATGCTTCATTTTGCGGCGGTAAATATCTGCCGCATAGGATGCTATCTGAAACGTATAAAAGCTGATTCCCAAAGGCAGCGTCAGGTTTAACATGGGCACTGCTTCCCTGTGAAGCAGCAGGTTAACGTTCTGTGCAGCAAAATCATAATATTTAAACAAAAACAGCATTCCAAAATCCAGTATTAAAATACAGCCCAGCAGCCATTTCCGCTGCCTTGCCCTTTTCTCCCTTGCCATATGCACACAGAGCATAAAATTAACAAGAATCGAAAAAAGCATAAGCAGAACATACACTGGTTCACCGACTGCATAAAATATGATACTTCCCAAAAATAAAACAATATTCCGAAATGGCTTCGGGGTCAGAAAATAACATAAAAAAAACAGAGGCATGAACCGAAATATGAATGCTAAACTAGAAAATACCATATTTGCCTCCTACCCGCTGCAGCCGCGCTTCCAGTACAGGCTGTAACGATACATGCTGATAAGGCCGGCAAAATCCTGCCGGACAATCATTTATTATAGACAGCCTTTGGCCAGATGTCAAATTTTATTTGTTTGTGACATATATATTAAGATTTCGTTTCGTTACTGTTCACTCCGTGACCAGTAACTTCGTTTCAACTGTCTCAAAAAGCTTTTAAAATAGCCATAAATAAGCAACCGCTGCAATTTCGCGCACAAAATAAGTCGGAAAGTATTTCCAGTCTGTATGTGCTGCATAGCCGTAGCTTTCCAATCCAAGTTTTTCCGCCCAGCTTCTGCCCCGGTACAGATGAAATTCACTTGATATCACGGTCACAGATTCGGAAAGTCCGAGATTGTCCAGGATTTTCCTGGAATTTTCCAGATTTTCTTTTGTATTGACCGAACGGTCTTCCTGATAAAGCCGTTCTGGGGCAATCCCTGCTTTTACCAGCTCCCGGTACATGCAGGCTGCTTCCGAAATATCTTCACCCCGGCCTTTTCCACCAGACAAAATGCAGACTGCGTCCGGATGCTCCTGCAGGTATGCAAAAGCAGCGTCAATCCGCTCCTGTAAAACCCTGCTTGGACGTGTTCCCCTGACAGAGCATCCAAGCACAACAGCCGGCGTATTTTCCGGTATCGTGCTGGAAGCTGCGCCTGTAATCGCTGCTGCAGCAGCTGCTGCCAGTACCATTCCAGCCAGAAAAAAGAAAGCCAGCACAAGGATGCCGGCACGCGCTGGCTGATACTGCCACCAGAAGGCAGCTTTCTGATGCACAGCCCGGTAAAAAATTCCATACAGTACAAGAACAGCAGAAAACAGCATGCCGCAGATATTTCCGGTATTTATCATCCCTTTAAACAGCAGCGGCCATAAAAACCACAAAAACAGGATGCTGCCCGTTAAAACCGTAATCCATGCAAATATGGAATGTCCCGACGTCACTGATTTCCAAAAATCCATATTATGTTTCCTTTCTATATTATGTTTCCTTTCTATCTGCCAGTACTGCCTTGAGCTTACTGACAGTACGGTACAGCCGGCTTTTTACAGTACTTAGCTTCTCTTTCGTAATTTCTGCAATTTCCTGCAGCTGTTTTTCTTCATAATAGCGCAGGTAAATAATCTCCCGCTCTTTTTCGTTCAGCTGCTGGATGGCCCGCTGCAAATCCAGGTCCTGGTATATATCCTCACAGACCTGTTCCGGTTTTTCCAGACGGCAGTTTTCTTTCTGCTTTGTGCGCAGTACATGATATGCTTCATTGATAACAATGCGGCATATCCAGGTTCCGGCATATTCCGAATTTTTCAATGAACTGCTTTTATAAATAGCCTTGTACGCCGCTTCCTGGACAATATCCATGGCATCTGGCTCATTTTTCACAAAACTGTATGCAAGGCGGTAATAATGGCTGTAATTCTCAATCAGCTTCTGTTGAATTACTTCGTTCTGCTCCCTGGCATAGTTCCCCATCTTTTCTTTTGTTCCTCCCAAAAGCCATATTTATCCATTTTCCTTTCTTAGAATAAACTGCTCTGGCTGCTATTTGGCATCAAAATACCATCAAAACCAGGAGAAACAAAAATACCTGCTCTTATCCGAGCAGGTATCTTCATCAAACCATCCAAACAGGGGTGGAAGGAATCGAACCCTCCTCTGGAGTTTTGGAGACTCTTATTCTACCGATGAACTACACCCCTAAATTGCCTATTTTTTACACTCTTGCGTGTACCCTGAAAACTTCATACAGAATTCCATCCTTCCAATACTCCCCGTCCCCAGGCTTTCGGCCAAGCCTTCGACCGGTTAGTGGCGGTCCGCTCCACGCGTTGCCGCGCTTCCACTCCCGCCCTATCCACCTGGTGTTCTCCCAGGGGTCTTATCCATTTCTGGGGGAGGCCTCATCTCGGGGCGGGCTTCGCGCTTAGATGCCT
>CAJTSV010000008.1:63566-64124 GCA_910579075.1 uncultured Eubacterium sp. | reverse complement strand
CTAAAAGCCGCCTCTGGGCTTCGCACCCCTGTCTGTGCAGCAGAATACCAAGGCATTCTAACATTCCGCCACAGTCACAATCAGGCACGGCAGGCATATTCATCCAGCTGTTGCCCGAAAACCCTCAAAATAATAAACCTTGAAAACCCTTTTCTTTGTTTTCCCAGCTGCTGCCTGAAAACCTTCAAAAATATGATACCCCGAAAACCCTTTCCTTTTTCGATTATATTTTAGGCGGGACTGCCGCATGGTGAAAATGATATCACATATAGTTCGTTTGAATCGTTCTTTATATATTATATCCTGCATATGCTTTGCTTAAAGCAAAAGCCCCAGACGTCATGCTTTCCCAGAGCATATCTGAAAACTGAAAAATACTTTTCATGAGATATGCTTCACAGATTGCGGGAATGATTTTTCAAACACGCTCTAAGGCATTTCAGCACACAGCCGGCGGGAGAAACCTGCCCTGTTTTGGATGCGACTGTGGAAGAATATTAGAATCCGCTGGCATTTTGCTGCTCAGACAGGAGTGCGAAGCCCGAAGGCGGCTTTTAG
>CAJTSV010000008.1:62372-63555 GCA_910579075.1 uncultured Eubacterium sp. | reverse complement strand
GGGCCGCCGTTCCGTCCGGCTGAGAAATCGTAAATACACAATGCCTGGGGATTCTTATATTCTGGAACGGAACATCCAAAACAGGGCAGGTTTCCCCCGCCGGTGTCCTGTCTGCCACACTTCCCCTGCTTGACACGCCCCGTTTTTCTGCTATCATAAGCATATACACTCACATTCCATCAATTCCCCATACAAACAGCATGCAAAAAAGGAGCTGATACAAAATGAAAACAGTTATAATCTATAATTCCCAGACAGGCTTCACCAAACGTTACGCCCAATGGATAGCAAAAGCATCCGGTGCCAGATGCCTGGCATTTTCTGAGGCAAAAACGAAAAACCTGGACGCTTTTGAAGCCATTATTTTTGGCAGCTGGGCCTGTGCGGGCCGCATCCGCGGGCTTGGCTGGTTTAAAAAACAGGCCGGCAGATGGCACGGCAAAAAGCTGATTGTATTCTGCGTCGGTGCAAATCCGCCAGAAAGCCCAGAAATTGCTCCCGCACTGCAGCTAAACTTTACAGAATCTGAATTAAAAAAGATACGCGTCTTTTACTGCCCGGGCGGGCTGAACTATAAAAAAATGTCCGTGCCGTCCAGACTGATGATGAAACTATTTCTCACAGCACTGAAATTAAAAAAGGGCAAAACAAAAGCCGAACAGGAAGTGATAAAGGCTGTTTCGTCCTCCTATGATATTTCAGACAAAAAATATATCCGGCCGGTTTTAGAATGCCTGAAACAAAAATCCGTCACAGGCGGAATTACCACCGATTATGTTCCCAGCCAAAAGCTGTAAAAATCCACAGCGCCTTTTCCGCAATACTGGAAATACAGCGCCTTTTCTCCGTTTCCAATATGCAGCTGTGCCGCAAATGTACCCGCATGCGCGTGCACCAGCTGCACCGGAATTTCTGCATTGATAACCGAAAAATCTGCTTTTTCCGACACCAGCATCTTCCCTGCTGCCGTTCCGCGCAGGCTCACCGCTATCCGTCCCGCACCGTCCATGGCAAAATATTTAAAACCGGCCACTGCACCGTCCCGCATATTTGCAATATACTGGCGCGCTTTCGGGCTTCCGTCCTTTTTATCCTGTGTCACATACGGCGCGTCTGCATATTCCCTTCCAGGATGCCTGATATCATACCTGCCGGTACCGTTTTTTCCCCCCAGATTACAGGC
>CAJTSV010000008.1:62108-62346 GCA_910579075.1 uncultured Eubacterium sp. | reverse complement strand
CCTTTAACGGGCCGCCATTCAGGCCGCAGCTGGTCATTTCTGCCTGGGCAAACCCGCCGTCTTCCGTCTGCACCAGCCGTTCCGCACATGCCTGCCTGGCATAGGAAGTGCGTGCGGTATGCCTGTGGTAAAAAATATAATACTGCCCGTTCAGCCGCAGCATGCCGCCATGGTTATTCCCGGTAAAATTGCGCGCATGGCGCTCGTCTGCAATCCCGTCCAGAAACACGTCCCCGTT
>CAJTSV010000008.1:0-62098 GCA_910579075.1 uncultured Eubacterium sp. | reverse complement strand
GACAAGCGTACCCCCGAAAGAAAAGCCCCCGTCCGGGCGGCTGCTTACAGCATAGCACAGTTCATGATTGTGCCTGGAAGAATAGACAAAATAATACCGCCCGTCATACTTGCGGATTGAGCTGGCTTCAAAAAACTCATGCCCGGCAAACGCGCCAGGTCCTTTTTTCGGAAACAGCAGCTTTTCCGGTGTCCGGACAGTCACCATATCCGGCTCTAATTCCAGCATATACCCTCCTTCAAAGCGCAGCCTTTTCCCGCCGGTCACAATGGCCGGGACAGGCGTATAAAACCCGGAATAAAGATACACCCGCCCGTCATCATCCACAAGCACGCCAGGGTCAAACGGAAACGAATCCCCCTTTTTCCGTCCCCAGACAGTCCCGTCCGCATGATGCACATGCCCGTAAAACTGAAACGGCCCGCGGGGCGAATCACTGGCCGCAACACCCATGATTCCCATAAAATCAAATGCGTAATACAAATAATAGCGCCCGTCCAGCCCCCGCACCACGTCCGGCGCAAACAAAAGCCGCAGTCCCAGCCGGTTCAGGGGATCCTGGTTTTTGCGGTAAATCACGCCTTCCTGACGCCAGCTGCCCAGATTGTCCACCGGCGCAGACCAGCAGACATAATCATTCACGCAAAAAATGGGCGCGCCAAAACGGTCATGGGAACCATATAAATAAACCCTGTCCCCAAAAACATACGGTTCCCCGTCCGGAATATATTCATTTTCCGGAAGAAACGGATTCCCTGCCCGTCTGTTCATATCATATCCTCCTGAATTTTCAAAACCGTCCGGAAACATGCCCGGGACTGTTTGCTGCCACATATCATCCGCCAAAAGCATGCTGAATAATCCAGCTTATAAACAGCATCAGCTGGAAACCGATACGCGTACCGCTTTCTCATTTTTCAGCTGTATCATCAGTCCGAGTCCGGAATCCTGAACCTTTTTCAGGTATTTTTTGAATTCCTTTTTTGTCATTTCCTGTGCCGGACCGGTACCGCCTTCTGATACAAATTTCACATTTTCCGCCAGCTTATACGCGTGTTTTACTGCCGCACTGTTTTCCCCGCTGCCGGATTCACGCACGGAACCATAAATCACAATCGTATTCTTCTTTAATTTTACTTTGCTGGAAACCGGAAGCCCAAGCTTTAAATTATCCTGGTAAGAATCATTCGTCTCCTGGAGCATAATCGTCCATAAGTCCCGGCTTTTTGCACAGGCTGCCTCCCTGCCGGAAAATACCGCTGCCGCTAAAACCGCCAGCATCATCCAAAGGGCCGCCGCTGTCTTAAACCCTGCTGTCCTGTCATGCTTCATTTCAAAACCCTCCTTTCAGCAGATATTATTTTCTGAAAACACCACCGTTCTCATACCGGAATTATACCATACAAAAAGCTGCCTGTCATCCGTATTTCGGGATGCCAGCCCCGTATATCTGTCAAAGCGGCGGTTTTTATTTTATCGCGGCGTTCCGGCCCGGCTGCTATAACCTGCATTTCCGGCTTCTTTATCCGGAATCTTATCTGCCGCCGTTTCTTCCGGTTTCTTGTAAGCGCTTTCAAATACTGTAAACAGCAAAGGGACAATTTCACCAACTGCTACGCCTTTTTTCCCTTTCGTCAACCATGAAAAATCACAATATTAACTTATTTTTGTTACTTTTTACTATATATTACTCCTAATTTTTTGTTAATATTACCATTGACCAATTCGTGAAGTTATGCAAAAATATGCTTGTAAGCGCTTACAAGATAATGAAAGCAGATACAGCAGGAAATCCTGCGGGCAGCAGCTGAAAACCATATCCTGCAGCATGCATTATCTTATCGTCATTTGAAAACAGACTATCTGAAAGAAGGAGAATCGGCATGGAGTTATTGAGCAAAAAAATGACTGGCAAAAAAGAGCGGCCAGTCCGGGTACTGCAGTTTGGGGAAGGTAATTTTTTACGCGCATTTGTGGATTACATGATTGATATTGCAAATGAACAGGGCACATTCAACGGAGATATCGTTCTGGCCAAGCCGATTTCATTCGGCAGCCTGGAACGCTTTCACGAGCAGGAATGCCAGTACACCGTCCAGCTGCGCGGCATTGTGGACGGCGAACCGAAAAAAATCAGCCGGGTTATCACAAGCGTCACGGATGCTGTCGATGTGCAGGAACAATATGAAGCTTATGCCGCTTATGCAAAGCTGGATTCCCTGCGGTTTATCGTATCGAATACAACCGAGGCCGGCATTGTCTATGATGAAACCGACCGCATGGAGCTGAATCCTCCGAAAACGTACCCGGGAAAGCTGGCAAAATTCCTCTATGAACGGTATGTGCATTTTCAGGGAAATCCGGAAAAAGGACTTATCATGCTCCCGGTCGAGCTTATCGACGACAACGGCATCCGGCTGAAGGAATGCGTACAGAAGCTGGCTGCACTCTGGAAGCTGGAAGACGGATTTGCCAGATGGCTGGATGAAGCCTGCATTTTCGCTTCGACGCTTGTAGACCGCATTGTAACCGGTTACCCGAAGGATGAAGCCGAAGCCTTATGCACGCAGTTCAGCTATCAGGATAACCTGATTGTCACCGGCGAGCCGTTCGCCCTGTGGGTTATTGAAAGCGAAAAAGACATCAGCGGGGAATTTCCGCTGCCGCAGGCCGGGCTTCCGGTCATCTTTACCGATAACCAGAAACCATATAAACAGCGGAAGGTACGGATTTTAAACGGGGCGCATACCTCCTTCGTACTCGCTTCCTTCCTGTGCGGGCACGATATCGTGCTGGAATCCATGCAGGATGACCTGATTTTAAGCTTTATGAAAGCGGTCATTTATGACGAAGTAATTCCGACGCTTACACTGCCGCAGGAAGAACTGGCCGATTTTGCACAGGCAGTCATTACCCGGTTTTATAACCCATATGTAAAACATGCCCTGCTTGCGATTTCCTTAAACTCTGTTTCCAAATGGCGCGCAAGGTGCATGCCGAGCTTTCTGGAATATATCCAGAAAAAAGGCTCGCTGCCAAAACACCTCGCCTTTTCCCTTGCAGCGCTGATGGCATTTTATACAGGCAGTGAAATCCGTGAAAAAGCGCTGATTGGACACCGGGACGGAAACGAATACCAGATTCTGGACGATGCAGCCGTACTGGAATTTTTTGCAGAACACAGCCAGAAGGATGCTGCGCAATACACACATGCCGTGCTTTCCAATGAAAGCTTCTGGGGACAGGATTTAAGCTCCATAAGCGGCGCAGAGGAAGCCATTTGCGCTTATCTGGCAGACATCCGCGAATCCGGCATGCGCAGGGCCATGGAAAAATATTTCCCAAAATAAAGCACCCCGCCAGGCTGCAGGCATTCTGCAAAAACAGATGCAGATGACCCTGGAATCCTTCGCCCGGCAGGAAACAGGACAGGAGAATTTACATGAAAAATTATATCAAAATAAATGAAACAGATAATGTCATTGTCGCACTGAAAGAAATTGCACAGGGAGAATCCATACCGGAAGCTTCTGTCACGGCACTGGAAACGATTCCGGCAGGACATAAAATGGCAGTCCGGGATATTCCCGCCGGCAGCGAAATTATCAAATACGGGTTCCGTATCGGCCATGCAAAAGAAGACATCCGCGCCGGGGCATGGGTGCACGTGCATAATATCAAAACAGCCCTAGGCGGGCTTTTGGAGTACACCTATGAGCCTGCAGCATCCGACGCCGCTGCTTCCGGGCCAGACGGCAAAGAAGCCTGTTTTGACGGCTTCCTGCGACCGGACGGCAAAGCCGGCGTGCGCAACGAAATCTGGATTATCCCGACCGTCGGATGCGTAAACAGCATCGCGCAGTCCATGGCAGACAGCGCAAATAAGCGCATCTATGGCAGCGTGGGGGAAGTCATTGCATTTCCACACCCTTATGGATGCTCCCAGATGGGCGAAGACCAGGAACATACCAGAACCATTCTGGCAGACCTGGTGCATCATCCAAACGCCGGCGGAGTCCTGGTGCTCGGCTTGGGGTGCGAAAACAGCAATATCGGCGAATTAAAACGCTATATCGGGGACTATGACGAAAACCGCGTGAAATTCCTTGTCTGCCAGGAATGTGAAGACGAAATGGAAGAAGGCGCAAAGCTTTTAAATCAGCTGATTTCCTATGCCGCCGGCTTTCAGCGGGAAAAAATCAGTGCTTCCAGGCTGGTCATCGGCATGAAATGCGGCGGCAGCGACGGATTTTCCGGCATTACCGCCAACCCGCTTGTCGGACGGTTTTCCGATATTCTGGTCAGCAGGGGCGGCACGACCATCCTGACCGAAGTACCGGAAATGTTCGGGGCGGAAACGCTTTTAATGAACCGCTGCGCTTCCCGGGAGCTGTTTGAGCAGACCGTGTCCCTGATTAATGATTTCAAGCAGTATTTTACCGATAATAACCAGACGATTTATGAAAACCCGTCTCCTGGAAATAAAAAAGGCGGCATTTCCACGCTGGAAGACAAGTCCCTGGGATGCACGCAGAAATCGGGCAGCGCCGCTGTACGCGGTGTCCTTGCGTATGGAGAGCGTGTAAAGGAACACGGCCTGAACCTCCTGTCCGCACCGGGAAATGACCTTGTCGCATCGACAGCGCTGGCTGCAAGCGGTGCACAGATTGTGCTGTTTACGACCGGGCGCGGGACGCCGTTTGCCTCGCCTGTGCCAACCGTCAAAATTTCAAGCAACAGCACGCTGGCAGAAAAGAAAAAGAACTGGATTGATTTTAACGCCGGGGTACTGGCGGAAAATGCCGGATTCGAAGAAATGGGACAGCAATTATTTGACTATGTGCTGGCCGTTGCATCCGGGAAAAAGGTGTGCAGCGAACAGGCAGGCTTCCACGATATGGCCATTTTCAAACAGGGCGTGACTTTATAAGCCTGCATGCACAGATAAACAGGTATTTAGAAATATGGGGTTATACAGTTTCGATATACAATGCTGCAGTGAAGCTTATGCAGCTATAAAAAGCATGACTGCAGCAGCATTTATAAACAGCAGAAAGGAAAAAAGATATGAGCGGATTGAAAAAATTATGCGCCGCCCTGCTCAGTGCAGGACTTGCACTCTGTGCCGTGTGCGGGCTGTCCGGCTGCGCTTCCTTAACCGGCGGCAAACGGATTGTCAGGATTTCCCATGCGCAGTCCGAGACGCACCCGGAACATTTAGGGCTGTTAGCCTTCAAGGAATATATTGAAGAACGGCTTGGCGACAAATACGAAATCCAGATTTACCCGAACGAGCTGCTTGGCGGTGCCCAGAGGGCAATTGAGCTGACACAGACAGGCGCGATTGACTTTGTCGTAGCCGGCACGGCAAACCTGGAAAATTTTGCCGATGTCTACGAGGTATTCAGCATGCCGTATTTGTTTACATCCGAAGAAACCTACCACGAGGTAATGAACGATACCGAATATATGGAATCCGTCTATGAATCGACCAATGAGGCCGGATTCCGCGTGCTGACCTGGTACAATGCAGGAACGCGCAGCTTTTATGCCAAAAAAGCCATTCATACGCCGGACGATTTGAAAGGCCTGAAAATGCGCGTGCAGCAGAGCCCGGCCAGCGTAAACATGGCAAACGCTTTTGGTGCAGCTGCTTCCCCGATGAGCTTTGGCGAAGTTTACACAGCTATCCAGCAGGGCGTTATCGACGGCGCAGAAAATAACGAGCTTGCCCTGACCAATAACAAGCACGGCGAGGTCGCCAAATACTACTCTTACAATATGCACCAGATGGTTCCCGACATGCTGATTGGCAACCTGCGCTTTTTAGAGGGGCTGAGTGAAGAAGAATATGCCATTTTCCGGGATGCCGCGCTGCTTTCTACCGAACAGGAAATGCAGTTTTGGGATGAACAGGCAGAAGAAGCAAAAGCCATTGCACAAGACCAGATGGGCGTAGAATTTATAGAAGTGGACGTCCAGGCATTCAAGGACAAGGTATCTTCCGTACAGCAGGAAATGCTGGATGAAAACCCGCATATCCAAAAGCTGTATGACCATATCCAGGAAGTCAATACCAGGCACACACAGGAGGGATAAGAAATGGAAGCATTGCACAAAATCCGCAGGGGAATCGATGTGGCTTTAAGCTCGGCATGTGCCGTAATTTTTGCAGCCATGGTCGTAATTGGAACTTACCAGATTGTAACCCGCTTTGTTTTTCGAAGCCCGAGCACCGTTTCAGAAGAACTGCTTACCTACAGCTTTACCTGGATGGCGCTTTTATCCAGCGCCTATGTATTCGGAAAGCGCGACCATATGCGCATGGGATTTATGGCGGATAAGGCAGGCCCTGGCGGGCAGAAGATACTCAGCATCCTGGCAGAAATCCTGATTCTGTTTCTGGCTGCCACCGTGCTGATTTATGGCGGAATTACAATTACGCAGCTTACGATGACGCAGTCCACGGCATCCCTTGGCATTCCAATGGGTGTTGTTTACACCATTATTCCTGTGTCCGGCGTCCTGATCTGCATTTATACAGTTTTAAATATTATCAGCCTGTGCACGGCTCCACAGCAGGATGCACAGAGCCGGGAATCAGACTAACCTGAAAGGAGATACATATGAATACTGCACTCGTTTGTGGATTAATTATATTAATAGTACTGGCAGTCCTGCTGCTGGCCGGCGTGCCGATTGCCGTAGCCCTTGGCATATCTTCGATATGCGCCATCCTGCCGATTATGGAGACCAGCGTTGCCGTACTGACCGGGGCACAGCGTATTTTTTCAGGCATTTCCGTATTCAGCCTGTTAGCCATCCCGTTTTTTATTCTGGCAGGCAACCTGATGAATAAAGGCGGCATCGCCGTGCGCCTGATTAACCTTGCAAAAGTCGTGACCGGACGCACGCCTGGCGCCCTGGCACAGACAAACGTGCTGGCCAACATGCTTTTTGGCGCAATTTCCGGCTCCGGCACGGCGGCAGCCTCTGCCATGGGCTCGATTATCGGGCCGATTGAAAAAGAAGAAGGCTATGACCCGGATTTTTCTGCTGCGGCAAACGTGGCAACTGCACCGACCGGGCTTTTAATTCCGCCAAGCAATGTTATGATTACCTTTTCGCTTGTCAGCGGCGGCACTTCCGTTGCAGCCCTGTTTATGGCCGGCTATATTCCAGGCATCCTCTGGGGGCTTGCCTGCATGACTGTCATTTTCTGCATTGCCAAAAAAAGAGGCTACCGCAGCTCCGAGACCTTTACGGCAAAGGAAAAATGGAATATTTTCCTGCAGGCACTGCCATGCCTGCTGCTGATTATTATTGTTATCGGCGGCATTATCGGCGGTATTTTCACTGCCACGGAAGGCTCCGTTGTCGCCGTCGTATACAGCCTTCTGCTGTCTTTGTTTGGCTATGAGTCCATTAAAATCAAGGACCTGCCGCAGATTTTAAAAGACAGCGCAGAAATGACCGGCATTATTATTTTCCTGATTGGCGTGTCCTCGATTATGTCATGGGTCATGGCGTTTACAAATATTCCGGAACTGGTTTCGACCGGGCTGTTATCTGTCAGCAATAACCGCTATGTCATCCTTTTGATGATTAACGTTATCCTGCTCGTAGTCGGGACATTTATGGACATGACGCCGGCCTGCCTGATTTTTACACCGATTTTCCTTCCGGTATGCCAGGCGCTTGGCATGAATACCGTACACTTTGGCATTATGATGATTTTTAACCTCTGTATCGGAACCATTACACCGCCAGTCGGAACAACCCTGTTTGTCGGCGTAAAAGTCGGCGGGGTCAAAATCGAGACCGTTATCCGCCAGCTGCTGATTTATTTTGCGGCAATCTTTGCCGTACTGCTGCTTGTAACATACGTGCCGCAGATTTCCCTGTTCCTGCCGGGGCTGATGGGATATGTATAAAAACAGGCACCAGCATCCCTGCCTGCACAATAATTTCTAAAAAAAGAGCCTGCCGCATGCTGTCTTCTTCATGCGGCAGGCCTTTTTTCAGCGCTTCCTGTCCGGCAGCTCCTTATTTCCGGCAGACTGCTGCTTCTGCCAGCTTCTGTTCACAGCCTCTGGCTCCGGATGTTCCAGCAGCTTTGCGGATTTCAGTCCCCAGCCGTCCCTGCAGCATCTTCCTGAATACTGCACCGGTGCTCTTTTCTGGCTGTATCATAGCTGATTCCCACCAAAAGAATCCTGCTTACGCCTTCCCGTTTCAGCTTTTGTGCATACTCCCGCTCTTTTATCTGGCGGATGGCAGCTTCCGGCGTGCTGTCAGCCTTCAGTTCCAAAATGATTCCCGGCCAGCCTTCCCTTTTCGGGTAAAAAATAAAATCCGCAAATCCTTTCCCGCTTTTTTCCTCCCGCTCCATCCGGTATTTATTTCTCGCAGAAAGAAATGCCAGCGTCACCACACAGGACAGGCTGTTTTCATCGTTATACTGCAGGATTGGAATCTCACTGTTGTGAATATCATGCAGATATGCCACAACCGTTTCTGCCTTCTGCTGTAAGGCTGCATCAAGCACTTTCTCAGAATTTCTGACAAGCTGTGCCACATATCCGAAACCCTCATCCTTCAATGCCTTCTGGAATTCCAGCATCAGTTCCCGATTCGGTATGGAAAGTTCCCCATCATGATAGGCCAGCAGCCCATATCCAATCATCGCTGCATAAATTTCTTCCCTGTCTGCAGGGGGCTTTTGCCCGGCAGAATATTCCTCGGATATTTCCATCCGTACAGGCATCCGGTTCACCATTTTTATCACATCATCCCGGACTGCGCCAATGTTATATTTCAGGAAAAACAGCACTTCATCCATCCTGCCGGTCCTTGTCCAGTAGCTGCCGCACCTGCCGTTCATCAGGGCCAGCACGACGGAACGCGGATTGTATATCCTGCTGCCGTCGTCTGCTGCATATCCGTCATACCATTCTGAAATCTCATCCGGTTTCAGCCGCTCCTGCCTGGCACACAGCATCTGCACTTCCTGCTCTGTAAACCCAAAATAAGAATCGAACACTGCATCATGAAGCATCGTATATTCATCAAACATATTTAACGCAGAACCCGTACTGTATTTCTGGACTGGCAGCACGCCCGTCATATATACAAGCGCCGCATAAGGCCTGTCTTTGAGCAGGTTTCTTAAATATTCCAGAAAATCCCTCTGATGTTCCGGATATAATTCATGGCTGAAAATATAATCCCATTCATCGATAATAAAGACAAACTCATCACCCGTGGCCGCCAGCAGGTCCGGCAGGCTGCCAGTCCCGGTATTCCCAAGCTGCGGATAGGCTTCCAGGATATCACTGCGCAAAACTGTATCAAAGTGAGCGATATAATCCTCATACGAATTTCCCCGTCCCGGCAGCTCATTCAGGGAAAAGCTGATGACATGATACTGGTTCAGGTGCACCGGATAATCCCTGCTCCTGCTGATGTCCAGGGAATCGAACAGTTCCCTGCAGGGGCATGCCTTTCCATAATATGCCCCAAGCATATGCAGCACCGAGGTTTTTCCAAAGCGCCGCGGCCTGGTAATGCACAAAAACCGGTTCTTTGTTTTTATCCGCTCATTGATTTTTTCTATGATGGCAGATTTATCCACAAAGTATCTGCTGCTGCAAAGCATCTGAAAATCTTTGCATGACGCATTTGTATTCAGGTATAATGCCATGCGCTCCTCCCTGCCAGTTCATCCGGCTTACTGAAAATATGCCACTCCCGATTCAAACAGCTTCATATCCTGTTCGCCGTAAATATTGACCGCTGTCGAATCCCCGAAACGCTCTGCGTGTGCCATTTTGCCATATATGCGGCCATCCGGGCTGGTAATGCCCTCAATTGCCATATAAGAGCCGTTCACGTTCCACTCCTCATCCATGGTCGGCACCATGTTTTCGTTTACATACTGGGTTGCCACCTGGCCGTTTGCAAACAGCTGCTCCAGCCATTCCTTCGAAGCCACAAAGCGTCCTTCGCCATGCGAAGCCGGAATGACATAGACGCCGCCAATTTTTGCCTTTGCAAGCCACGGGCTTTTATTAGACACCACCTTTGTATAGACCATTTTGGACACATGGCGTCCGATGGTATTATAAGTCAGTGTCGGGGAATCTGCTTTTTGTTCCTTAATTTCCCCATATGGCAGCAGTCCCAGCTTAAGCAGTGCCTGGAAACCGTTGCAGATGCCAAGCGCCAGCCCATCGCGTTCGTTTAACAGCTTCATGACTGCTTCCCGGATGCGTTCATTGCGGAATACATTGGCAAAAAACTTGGCCGAGCCTTCCGGTTCGTCGCCCGCGGAAAACCCGCCCGGGAACATCAGAATCTGCGACTGGCTGATTGCCCGTTCAAAAGCTTCCACGGAATCACGGATATCCAGGCTGCTTAAATTGCGGAATACCTGAACCGTTACATCGGCCCCGGCCCGCTCAAAAGCCCCTGCCGAATCCGTCTCGCAGTTTGTGCCCGGAAATACCGGAATAAATACGGACGGCTTCGCTGTCTTATGCCGGCAGACATACACGCTGTCCCCGCGGTAAATGCCTGTTTTTACCGTCTCTTTTCCTTCCACGGCAACGGTCGGGAATACCTTTTCCAGTGTTCCGGTCCATGCACGGAGCGCTTCTTCCATGGAAATCGTCGTCTCCCCATAGCTGAACACGCCGGCCCTGTTGACTTCGCCAATCACCGTAACATACTGCTCCAGTCCGGCTGCCCTGACTGCTGCCAGGATATTCTGTTCTTCTTTGCAAGGGATTTCTGCCAGGATATTTCCAAATCCCGGTGCAAACAGTCCTTCTTTTGAAAGCGCCTCTGTATAAATCGTCGCGCCAAGGCTGTTTCCGAATGCCATTTTGCTCACGGCCGCGGCAATTCCCCTTCCATCCAGCGCATATGCAGAAGTTATCTGGTTTGCTCCGATACAGCTGTATATCACAGCATACAGTTTTTTCACCTGTTCATAAACCGGCAGGTCATATGCATCCTTCTCGATGGAAAATACAGCCAGCTTATTTCCTGACGATTTCAGCTCCGGCGTAATAATATCCTGCTGCTTTGCCACATTTACGGCAAAGGAAACAAGCGTCGGCGGCACGTCAATTTCATCAAACGTCCCGGACATGGAATCCTTGCCGCCAATCGAAGGAAGCCCGAACCCAATCTGTGCTGCATAGGCACCAAGCAGTGCTGCAAACGGCTGGCTCCACCTGGACGGCTCGGCACTCATCCTGCGGAAATATTCCTGGAAGGTAAACCGCACCCCGGTAATTTCACCGCCGGCTGCCACAAGCTTTGACAGCGATTCCAGCACGGCATACACAGCCCCGTGGTACGGCGACCAGCTCGACAGATACGGGTCAAAGCCATACGACATCATCGTAATCGTGTCCGTCTTTCCATGCAGCACCGGAAGCTTTGCCGCCATAACCTGTGATTCAGCCATCTGAAAACGGCCGCCATACGGCATCAGCACGCTGCCTGCCCCGATGGAACTGTCAAACATTTCCACAAGCCCCTTCTGCGAGCATACATTCAGGTCACTGAGCGTGTCCAGCCATGCGGCACGGATATCATCTGCCGCCAGGTCTTCCTGCACCTTCGCAGTCTCCAGCTTTTCAAAGAAATTTTCTTCCCTGGACGGAATTTCCACAGCAACGGATGCTTCCTGGTGTGCCCCGTTCGTATTCAGAAAGGCACGCGAAATATTTACAATTTCCCTGCCGCGCCAGATAAGCACAAGCCTTGGTTCTTCCGTCACCTCTGCCACCGGTACCGCTTCCAGGTTTTCTTCTTTTGCATAATCCAGAAACTGCTGCACGTCTTTTGGTGCAATGACACAGGCCATGCGCTCCTGGGATTCGGAAATCGCGATTTCCGTGCCGTCCAGCCCGGCATATTTTTTCGGCACCTTGTCCAGCTCCACGCGCAGCCCGTCTGCCAGCTCGCCGATAGCTACCGATACGCCGCCTGCCCCGAAATCGTTGCATTTTTTAATGATATGAGACACTTCGGGCCTTCGGAACAGACGCTGCAGCTTGCGTTCCGTCGGTGCATTCCCTTTTTGCACCTCGGCACCGCAGGTATCAATCGATTTGGCTGTATGCGCTTTGGAAGAACCGGTTGCACCGCCGCACCCGTCACGCCCGGTACGCCCGCCAAGCAGCACGATAATATCACCCGGGTCAGAATTGAGCCTCTGCACCGCAGACCTTGGCGCAGCGCCCAGCACCGCCCCGATTTCCATGCGCTTTGCCACATAATCCGGGTGGTAAATCTCTTTGACATAGCCCGTCGCAAGCCCAATCTGGTTGCCATAGGACGAATAGCCCTTTGCCGCGCCGCGTGTCAGGTTTTTCTGCGGCAGCTTCCCAGGCAGCGTTTCACTGACTGGCAGGGTTGGGTCTGCGGCACCGGTCACGCGCATCGCCTGGTACACATACGTGCGTCCCGAAAGCGGGTCACGGATAGCGCCGCCCAGGCAGGTTGCAGCACCGCCAAACGGCTCGATTTCCGTCGGATGGTTATGCGTCTCATTTTTAAAATTCACCAGCCATTCTTCCCTGGTTCCGTCGATTTCCACCGGAACGACAATCGAGCAGGCATTGATTTCATCCGATTCTTCCTGGTCATTCAGCTTTCCTTCCTTTTTCAGCCGCTTCATCGCCATCAGTGCCAGATCCATCAGGCAGACAAATTTATCGCTGCGTCCCTCATACAGGTTTTCAAAGGTACGCATATAATCCCGATAGGCATCTTCCAGCGGCCTGCGGTAATATCCCTCGCCAAATGTAACGTCTTTGAGCTCGGTTAAAAATGTCGTATGGCGGCAGTGGTCTGACCAGTAAGTGTCCAGCACCCGGATTTCCGTCATGGAAGGCTCGCGCTTTTCCTCTCCGCGGAAATAATTCTGGATGTGACAGAAATCCTGAAAGGTCATCGCCAGGTTCAGGGATTCATACAGCTCCCGCAGGGCTGGCTCATCCATGCCGGTAAATCCTTCAAAAATCAGGACGTCCTCAGGTTCTTCAAATTCCTGAATCAGTGTTTCCGGCTTTTCGTCCCCGCTTTCCCTGGAATCCACCGGATTGATGCAGTGCTTTTTCACTGCTTCAAATTCGCTGTCACTGATATCCCCCGAAATAATATACGTCACTGCCGTGCGGATAACCGGCTCCTCGTCCGCGCCCAGCAGGCGGATGCACTGCTCCGCAGAATCCGCTCTCTGGTCAAACTGCCCCGGCAGGTATTCTACCGAAAATACACGCCCGCCCTTTGCATCAAACGTTTCTTCATAAATATCATCTACAGGCGGCTCTGAAAAAACCGTTATTTTCGCTCTTTCAAAGATTCCGTCTGAAACATTTTCCACATCATACCGAATCAGCTCCCGCACATCCGTGACGCCCTCCACGCCAAGAAAATGCCTGATTTCATGCTTCAAAGACTTCGCCGCCACCGCAAAGTCCGGCTTTTTTTCAGCAAATACACGTCTAACTTTTCCCATTCTGTTTTTCCTCCTTAAATCTCACAACGGAAAATTTATCCCAAATTTAATCAACATAGCCCGCTATGCCTCATAAATTTGGGATAAATTCTCCACAAACTGTGAAGCATAGCATGCCCCTCAGGGTACATCTCACGAAAAGCATTTTTCAAACACGCTCTAGAAGAAAAGGAGTGCCGCAATGACACTCCCAGCTTTTGCGCATGCTACCTGCTGCTTCCCATATCAACACTGGCAATCCGCACGTTTACGGCGTTGACTTCCAGCCCTGTCATTGTCTCTATTGCTGTTTTGACTTTCTCCTGTACCTTTGCGGAAATATCCGGAATTGCATATCCGTATGCAATATTCAAAGCAACGTCCACCGTCACGCTGCCGTCCACGACATCGACCTTGACACCCTTTGCCAGATTTTTCCTGCCAAGCCTTGATACCAGCTCATTCGTAATATTGCCCGCCATGGAACTGACACCGTCTATCTCCGTAGCTGCCAGCCCGGCAATAATCGTAACGACTTCGTCTGCAATATTTACCTCGCCAAGATTGTCTTCCTTAATGCTGTATACCTTTCTATCTTCTGCCATTTGATTTCCTCCTGCTATAATCAGCGCTTTCTTAAGTCCCAGGCCCTGCTCCTGCATAACAGCAGCTTTCATGCCTGTTCTGCTGCACGGTTTTTCATTAGTCTTATTCTATCAGAATTATTTTAAAATCACAACCGTCTGGCATAAATTTTCTTGCACAGCCTGCTAAAATCTCTTATAATAATTGCGTATAATACCGGATATTAATATCCCGGCCAGATTTTAGGAAAAGTGAGGTTCTGCCATGGTACAAAGCTCCGATTTATTCCATATCCCGTTCTACCAGAAATCGCCATACACAGGCAGCATAAACGGCATGCGCTATTATATCGAAAAAGCATCCGAAAACGAAACCGATATATTCAAAGCCTGGATATTTCCCGGCCCGTACTGTTTCGAAAAAACCGCGGATGAATGCAGGGAATACAAGACCTTTGCATTTACCGAAGAAAGCATTCCGCAAATCGCCCAATGGCTGAATGCGCAGTACGAAGAACGGGCTTCTTACTGGAAACAGCATAAAAGCCTGCTCTAGCCTTTTATCATTTCCAGCAGCTGCTGTTCACTGAGCACCTGCACGCCGAGCTCGTCCGCCTTAGCCAGCTTGCTGCCGGCGTTTTCACCGGCCAGCAGGAAGGACGTTTTTTTCGACACGGAGCCGGACACCTTTCCGCCGTTTTTTTCTATAAGCTCCGCAGCTTTTTTCCTGTCCATGCCGGGAAGCGTGCCGGTAATTACAAACGTTTTGCCCTTCAGGCACTCGCTCTCGCCTTCCTGGCCGATGCGTGCCATATTCACGCCCTCTGCCCGGAGCCGTTCCAGCATTTTCTGGTTTGCTGCATCCTCAAAAAAGCTGCGGATGCATCCGGCACTGACTTCCCCGATGTCCTGCACCTCAACCAGCTGTTCCTGCGATGCCTGCGAAAGACGCTCAATCGTGCCAAACTGCTTCATAACTGCCTTTGCTGCGGCTTTTCCGACATTCGGAATGCCAAAGCCGGTCAGCAGCTGGCAGGCATCCCGTGTCTTTGCACCTTCTATGGCATCCAGCAGCTTATCTGTATTTTTCTCTTTTCCGATAATGCCTTCTTCGATTAACGTGCTGCGGTGGTTTTTCAGCACAAAAATATCCGCAATGTCTTTCAGGAAGCCGCGCCTTACAAGCTCCTCCACATAAACCGTCCCAAATCCCTTAATGTCCATGGCATCCCGGCTGACAAAATTAATAATGCGCCGTTCTACCTGTGACGGACAGGACGGGGACGGACAGCGGATATCCGCCGTATCTTTTTCCCGGATGGTTTTCGTGCCGCATACCGGACAGGTGTCCGGCAGCTGGTAGCGCCTGACGCCCGGTTCGCGCCGGTCTTTTAATACTTCCCGGATTTTCGGAATAATCTCGCCGGATTTGTAGACCTTTACATAATCCCCGATGCCGACATCCAGCTGGTCAATAAAATCCTGGTTGTGCAGCGTCGCCCGGGAAACACTCGTCCCGCACAGGCGCACCGGCTCAAACACAGCCGTCGGCGTAATCCGGCCCGTCCTTCCAACCGATACCTCGATATCCAGAATTCTGGCTGTTTTTTCTTCCGGCGGGTATTTATAAGCAACCGCCCATCTTGGCACCTTGGAGGTTGCCCCGAGCAGCTCCCGGTCTGCAATGCGGTTGAGCTTGACCACTGCACCGTCAATATCATACGGCAGGTTCCCGCGGTTTTCCCCGATGGCGCAGATGGCATCCCATACTTCCTGCGCGGTATGGCACACGCGGTAATCATCAATGACCCGCACGCCCTGCCGGATCAGGTATTCATACCCCTGTGTATGTGTTTCAAACGCACCCCCGCGCTCCTGCTGGATATTAAAGACAAACATCGAAAGCCCTCGCTCCTTTGTCACTGCCGTATCAAGCTGGCGCAGCGTGCCGGCCGCACAGTTTCTCGGGTTTGCAAACGTCCGCTTTCCGGCCAGTTCCTGGCGCTCGTTCACTTTCTGGAAATCCTCGTTCGTCATGTAAACCTCGCCCCGGATTTCCAGGTATGCAAGCGGCTCTTTTAATTTCTTTTTTACATCTTTAATGACCTTTGCATTGGCAGTCACGTCTTCCCCGAAATTAATGCCGTCCCCTCTTGTCTCCGCCAGCTTCAGCAGGCCGTCTTCATAGCGGAGCACGAGCGACAGGCCGTCGATTTTATACTCGACCACAAATTCGGGATTTTCCAGCTGCTGCTGCATATCGGTTACAAATTCTGTCACTTCTTCTTTGGAAAATACATCCTGCAGGCTTAACATCGGCACGTTATGGCGTACCAGCACGCCTGCTTCCCGCTTTGCGCTCCCGCCGACCCGCTGTGAGGGAGAATCCGGCGTGATAAATTCCGGATGCTCCTGTTCCAGCGCCCGCAGCTCCATCATCAGCTCGTCATATTCCCGGTCTGTAATTTCCGGGTTATCCTGATTGTAATACCGGTCTGCATGGTACTGAATCGTTTCTTTTAACTGTGCATATCTGTCTGCCTGGTTCATTCTTCCTCCTCCCACAGCTGCCTGTCCATGCTGCTGTTTTCAAATTTCACCATATCATTGGAAGATGCTTCCAGCATCTGCATCAGGCGCTCCCGCTCCTTTGGCGTGACATTCCGGCAGGCACCGGGCGCCAGGTCTCCCAGGTGTATATTCATAATCCTTACTCTTTTTAAGCTTACCACACGATAGTCAAAATATTCACACATTCTTCGAATCTGCCGGTTCATTCCCTGTGTCAGTATCATCTGAAAGCTGCGTTTTCCCGTGCGCTTTACCTTGCACCTGCGCGTCATGGTACCAAGGATGGGCACCCCGCCAGCCAGCCCGCGCAGGAATTCATCGGTTACGTTTTTATGAACCGTAACCAGATACTCCTTTTCATGGTGATTGCCGGAGCGCATGATTTTATTGACAAGCCCGCCTTCATTTGTCATTAACAGCAGCCCTTCCGACTGCTTGTCCAGCCTGCCTATCGGATAAATACGCTCCGGATAATTCAGGAAATCCACGATATTATCCTTTTCCCGTTTCTCTGCCGTACAGACAATTCCCCTCGGCTTATTGACCGCCAGCAGAATATGCTCCGGCGAAGCATCTGCCAGCCTGCCCTGAAAATAAACCGCATCCCCCGGAAATACCCGGTCTCCGGCCGATGCTGTTTTTGTTCCAATCCGCACGTTTCCCGCGGCTATTTCGCGGTCTGCTTCCCTTCTCGAACAGATGCCATGGGCACTCAGATATTTATTTATCCGCATTCCGGATGCCTGTTCTTCCATAAATAACCACCTCATTCATACGCCAAAAACGGCCGCTGTACTGCCGTGTACCGGCTTTTTCCATACAGCTGCCGCTTTTTTGTAACCGCTTTGACGCTTATTTTAAATACTCGGTCTTTACAAATCCTGTCTGGCCGTTCCATGTAACCTTTGTCCAGCCTTCTGCATAACTCATGACAACCGTTAATACATCCCCTTTATAGGCAAGGCCGACCCTGTCGGAGGTTTCGCTCATGGATACCCGCACATTGACAGAATCCGTTAACGTAATCGTATCGCCTTCGTTATAATAAGTCCGTCCTGTCGAAGTCGAAGGCTGCTGTTCCGGTTCTATTTCATCCACCTTTGCCTTGCTGGACACAATAAACTCTTTCTTGACATACCCGAACTTCCCTTTGCTTCTGACCTTGAACCAGCCATTCTTGCTCGTGCCATATATCATGACCTTTGTGCCGGCATCTAAAAGCTGTACCACATCACTGTCCGTGCTGCGCTTTTTACGCATATTTACGCCTGTCTTTGCATATGCAACGCGTTTTTTCGTGCCGGAGCTGCTGTCTTCCTTTTCCACCTTGGATTTATCCGATACAATATACTCTTTGCTGACAAATCCGGTCTTGCCATTGCATTTGACCTTAAACCAGCCGTTCTTGCTTGTGCCGTATATCGTAACTTTTGTGCCAGGTTTCATGGTCATCAGAATATCGCTGCTTGTGCTGCGCTTCTTCCGCAGATTGACCGTTGTCTTTGCATACGCGGTTCTTGTTTTTACATTGGTCTCTTTTTTCGGTTCTTCCTTTTCTACCTTGGACTTGTCTGATACAATATATTCCTTGCTGACAAATCCGGTCTTGCCATTGCATTTGACTTTAAACCAGCCGTCCCGGCTTGTGCCGTATATCGTGACTTCCGTGCCCGGACTGAGCGTCTGCAGGATTTCACTGCTTGTGCTGCGCTTCTTTCGCAGATTCACCTTTGTCTTTGCATATGCCGTGCGCGTCTTTACTTCCGTCTGGTTATCCTGTCCGCCCTGCGAATCCTTCCCTGTATCTTTACCGCCTTCTTCTTCCGACGGGCCGACAGCCGCCACCCATTCCTTAATGGCACTCTGCACCGTGGACGTAATCATGACCTTAAGCTCCTCGTCCTTTTCAAGCGCTTTGTCGTACCCTTCCTGGAAATCCCGCTGCAGCTTGATAATATCCGCGTCCTGCCCGAATTCCGTAATCAGCTCATTAACCTCGGTGTCCCGGCTGTTTTCCTCATTGGACTGGTTAAACGAGCTGTAGGCGTTGTCAATATAAACGCCGTTCTCGTTTTTGCGCACATAAAAGGTAGCCAGCTCCGGTGCTGCCGTATCGATATCCTTTAATTTCATCTCCGTCGTGACAACGGCTACATACTCTCCGTCTGAAATGCCTTTTGTCGTATAGCATTTGATATTTTCATATTTGTCCACATACTTGCTGAACATCTGGATATAGCTTTTTTCCGTATCGGTAATCGGAAATGCGATTTTTTCCAGGCTCTCAATATCCCCTGCTGCATAATGCGTATAATATTCCCCGAACAGCGCATTGACTTCTTCATGCGCATCCACTTCTGCCCCGTCCGTGGATGTATTTTCATCCACATTCGTAACAGCGGACTTTCCTTCGTCCGGTTTTGCGGTTCCATCTTTTTTGCCCAGGGTGGCAACTACCACGCATAACAGCACCAGCATGGCCCCTGTCGCAATATACTTCTTATATTTCGAACATATATTTTTAATTCCGTTTACATTCATTTCCGGATTATTCTCTTTTTCATTCTTACTGGCTGACATAAACTGCCTCCTTCATCTATGCAAAAAGTACTTTCCTGCAAAAGCACCTTCATCCCAAAATACGTTTAAAGTAACTGCTGTTTTCAAAATACTGCGGCATGCCTGCGCCGTCCCGCTTTCCAAATTCATCCTGTTTCTGCACTGTTTATCTCTGGAAAATCTGCTGAATGATGAAACTGCCGCATACTATAATAGATAGCCTGACGGACAAATCTGCCCAAATATAAGAGAAAAAATGCAACCGGCGGGAATCGAACCCACATTACAGGAGTCGGAGTCCTGCGTTCTATCCGTTAGACTACGGTTGCAAAATCTGATAAGTATTATAACACCTTTTTACGAAAAAGAAAAGACTAAATTTCTAACAATATTATTTTTTTCTGCTGCCTTGTTTTCGGCAAATCGATTAAACGCTGGTTGGAAGAACCGCGGAACCGCAGGCTGATGTCTTTTCGCTCCTCGATAAATTCCCCGTCTACAAGCACGTCAATCATCGAAAGCATCTCGTCCGTCGCTTCACATGCAGCCCGTCCGCCTGCTGCCAGGTCGGTTTCATAGGTGTAGCCCGTATAGCACCAGATGTCCTTTTGCGGAAACTGCGCCCGCACATGCCGCAGCAGCCGGACAAGCTCCTTTTGATTATCCGGCTCGAACGGCTCCCCGCCAAGAAGCGTCAGCCCCTTGATATAGTCATGGTTTAATGCCGCAAGAATCTCCTGCTGGACAGCCTTGGTATACGGCTTTCCGTACTGAAAATCCCACGTTTCCGGCTGGAAGCAGCCCCTGCAGTGATGCGTGCATCCCGAAACAAACAGCGTAACCCGCACACCGCATCCGTTTGCAATGTCTGTTTTTTTAATGGCTCCATAATACATGGCGGATGACTTCCTTTCCTTACAGCTTGTGAGAATTTCCGATGTAGGATTATTATAACTGATTACAGGCAGTCCGGCAAGCTATTTCTAAAAATTTTGAAAGAAAACAGCAATCCGCAAAATTAAACGGCAATAGATTTGACAGAAAATAACTTTTCCTTTATGATAAGAAACTGTGAAAAAAAATCAGACTCATGAACCAAAAGACGGATAAACCAAAAGACTGATGAATAAAAGGAGAACTGTTATGAGCTTCAAATTTGTCCGGGAGCTTCCTACTCCCGCTGTCGTAAAAGAAATGCATCCGGTTCCGGCCGAGCTTGCCGCATTAAAAAAAGAACGGGACGAAATGATTTCCAATGTCATTTTAGGCCGGGACGACCGTTTTCTTGTGATTATCGGGCCATGCTCTGCCGACCGCGAGGACGCCGTATGTGAATACGTCAGCCGCCTGACTGCCATTCAGGAAAAAGTAAAAGACCGTGTTATTTTAATTCCAAGGATTTATACAAACAAGCCGCGCACGACCGGAGAAGGCTACAAGGGCATTGTTTCCCAGCCAAACCCGGAACAGGCACCAAACATGCTTGCCGGGCTGATGGCCATGCGCAAAATGCATATCCGTGCGATGCAGGAAAGCGGCCTGACCGCAGCAGATGAAATGCTTTACTGTGAAAACTGGAGCTTCGTAGACGACCTGCTATCCTATGTGGCAATCGGCGCGCGTTCCGTGGAAGACCAGCAGCACCGCCTGACCGCCAGCGGCTTTGATGTAGCAGCAGGCATGAAAAACCCGACCAGCGGGGATTTTTCCGTTATGCTCAATTCCGTTTATGCGGCGCAGCATCCGCATCATTTTATATACCGCAATTACGAAGCCGACACCAGCGGCAATCCGCTGACGCATGTGATTCTGCGCGGCGCTGTCAGCAAGCACGGCAATACGGTGCAGAATTATCATTACGAGGATATTATGCGCCTGATGAAACGCTATCATGAAATGCAGCTGAAAAATCCGGCTGCCATTATTGATGCCAACCACTCCAACTCCAACAAACAGTATAAAGAACAAATCCGCATTGTAAAAGAAGTCATGCACAACCGCATTGTATCACCGGAAATCAGAACACTTGTCAAAGGAGTTATGGTGGAAAGCTATCTCGAAGAAGGCGCCCAGCAGATAGGCGACCATATTTACGGAAAATCCATTACAGACCCATGCCTTGGCTGGGAAGATTCGGAAAAGCTGATTTATGCCATTGCAGAAATGAACCATTAAAAGGGCGGTATTTTACCGCCCTTTTTCTTCCCTTTCGCGCGGGTGTGTCTTTGTGTACACTTCCCGCACCGAAACCTGGTGCATTTTTGCATACACCTGCGTGGCTGACAGGTCTGCATACCCCATCATCTCCTGTACGGCATATAAATCCGCACCGTTGCTGACCAGGTGCGCGGCAAAGGAATGCCGCAGTGTATGCGGCGTAATTTCCCCCTGTATGCCCGCCTGCCCTGCATACTGGCGCACCAGCTTCCAGAAGCCCTGCCGGCTCATCTGCTTTCCGGACAGGTTCGTAAACAGCAGGTCGCACGCCGGGTCTTTCACAAGGGACGGCCTGGCTGTCTCCAGATATTCCTGCAGCGATTGTTTTGCCGTTTTTCCAAACGGGACAACGCGCTCCCTTCCCCCGCTGCTGCACAGCAGGTATTCCATCGCCAGGTTTGCGTCCGCAAGGCGCAGCTGTACCAGCTCGCTGACCCGGATGCCGGTGGCATACAGCAGCTCAAGCATGGCACGGTCACGCATGGCTTTCGGCGTATTCCCGCCAGGCTGGCGCAGCAGCAGCGCGGTTTCTTCCGGTGTCAGGATATGCGGCATGTCCTTGCTGACTCTTGGCACCTTTAAATGCGCAGCCGGACTGCGCTCAATTTCTCCGTTTTGTTCCAGGTACTGGAAAAACGCCTTCATGGAAGCCGCCGAGCGGGCAATCGTTGACGGGCGTTTGTTTTCCTTCTCCATGTCCCGCACATACGCCTGCAGGTGCGCTTCTGAGAGCATTTCCAGCTGCGTGCAGCCTGCTGCTTCCAGGTAATCCGCCAGGCGGCGCAGGTCGCGCCCGTAAGAAACTGCCGTATTCTGTGACACTCCCCGCAGCTTTAATGCTTCCATATATGCAGCTATTTTTTCCCGAATCACTTCCATACTGACCAGCCCCTTCCCTTTCCTGTCATTGTACATCCTACATTCTGCGTATATAGCTTTTCAGCAGAACCGGATTCACATAAGCTTCCAGCCAGATTCCCGCTATCATGCAGATGACGGACGACAGCAGCAGGAAAATCCTTGGATTTCTCCAGATTCTTGCCATTCCAAGCGGCATTGCAAGCTCCGTGCTGCTGCGGAACAAAATCCGGCCAAGCCCGAAGCAGGATGCGGCATACAGGATTATCTGCGGAAACACCGACAGCAGCACGAGAACCATTCCCTGAAATTTCATGCACACCAGCGCATTTACAAACAGATAGCCGAGTGAAAATGCATACCAGCCGATGACTCCCGAAAGCGCCGGCACGCCAAAGCGGGTGTATACAGACAGGGCTGTCAGGGCAAATACCCGCAGCCTGCGCCTGCATAAATACAGGAAATAAGCTCCCGCATCCAGCTTTGCATAAGCCAGCTGCCCTACATAATAAGAATTCAGCAGGCCATACTGTGCCAGCTTTTCCTGGCCCGCCCAGTTTGCAGCCAGTATTCCCAGAAAGAAAAACAGGAAAAAGCAGCCTGCCAGAAATCCCTTCCACGGCAGCTTCGGAAACGAAAGCTGCGGCATTTTCAACGTTTGATGCTTCACTACATGTCTCTTTTTCTTTTCCCAGTTAGTCTAATCTATGCGGCTTGTTCCAGTTTTATGCCGCCCTGTCCTTATCTGCCGCAGACATATTTATTTTTATAGGCCAGAAGCGCCGCTACCGTTTTTCCGTCCTGGATTTCCCCTGCATATATTTTTTCACACAGGTCGTCCAGGTCCATCGGCTCGAGCTCGATAAATTCATACTCATCCAGATGCTGCGTGCCCGGTTTTAAATCCCTTGCCACATACACATCAATAAATTCATTGTCATACGCCACCGTAGGCTTGAGCGAAATCAAAAATTCCAGGCTGTCGCTGTGCCAGCCGGTTTCTTCTTCCAGCTCCCTGGCAGCACAGATTTTCGTGTCTTCCTGTGTATTGTCCCTTGCCCCTGCCGGTATTTCAATGGTCATGCGGTCTAACGCATTCCGGTACTGGCGCACCATTAAAATCCTGCCGTCATCCAGAACCGGCACCACCGCAGCCGCGCCTTTACGGTGCGAAATAAAATCCCATTTGACGACCCTGCCGTCCGGCATCTGCATATAATCCGTATAAAAATCCAGTATCACTCCCTGAAACGCCAGCTTCCTGTCAATCCGCTTTATTTTGTTTTCCATTATGCATTCCTTCCTTTCCCGTTATCTGGCAAAAGCGCCAAAACCACTGTTTCCCAGCGGTCCTGGCGCTTTGTTATTTCGCGTAATCTATCACTCTTGATTCACGAATTACATTCACTTTAATCTGTCCCGGATATTGCAGCTGCTGTTCAATCTGCTTTGATACATCCCTTGCAAGCAGCACCATATCGGCATCGCTTACCTGCTCCGGCACAACCATGATACGAATCTCCCTGCCTGCCTGAATGGCAAAAGATTTGTCAACACCTTTAAAACTGTTTGTAATTTCTTCCAGCTGCTGGAGGCGGTTCGAATAAGTCTCCAGAGTCTCCCTTCTTGCACCCGGCCTTGCGGCGCTGATGGTATCAGCAGCCTGTACCAGGCATGCTACCAGGGACTGAGGTTCCACATCTCCATGATGTGCTTCTACTGCGTTAATAATCATCGGTGATTCCTTGTACTTCTTACAAATATCTACACCAATCTGAATATGTGAGCCTTCCATCTCATGGTCGACTGATTTTCCAATATCATGTAACAATCCTGCACGCTTTGCAATCCTGGCATCCACACCGATTTCAGCCGCCAGAAGCCCGGCAAGCTGTGCCACCTCAATGGAATGCTTCAGCGCATTCTGCCCATAGCTTGTTCTAAACTTCATGCGTCCCAGCAGACGCACCAATTCCGGATGAAGGCCGTGTATGCCGGCTTCCAGGGTCGCTGTTTCCCCTTCTTCCCGAATCATATTTTCTACTTCTTTTTGTGCCTTTTCCACCATTTCTTCGATTCTTGCAGGGTGGATCCGGCCATCTACAATCAGTTTTTCCAGCGCAATTCTTGCTACCTCTCTCCTGATTGGGTCAAAACCTGAAAGAATTACTGCTTCCGGCGTATCATCGATAATCAGGTCAATTCCGGTCAGTGTTTCCAGCGTACGGATATTGCGGCCCTCGCGCCCGATAATGCGCCCTTTCATCTCATCATTTGGAAGCTGGACAACGGATATCGACGTTTCAGCCACATGGTCTGCTGCGCATTTTTGAATGGCAGTCACAACATAGTCCCGTGCTTTCTTGCCTGCTTCTTCCTTCGCCCTTGTTTCCATTTCCTTAATCATTTTTGCAGTGTCAAGTTTTACCTCATCTTCTACAGTTTTTAAGAGATATTCTTTTGCCTGTTCGGAGGTAAGTCCGGAGATTCTTTCCAGTTCCTGTAACCGTTCCTCATTCAGCCTTGTGACTTCTTCCTTCTGCCTGCTTATTTCTTCTTCTTTTGCTGCAAATCCGGCTTCACGTTTTTCAATGGCTTCCAGCTTCTTATCCAGGTTCGATTCCTTCTGCTCAATCCGACGCTCATTGCGCTGGATTTCTGCCCTTCGTTCCTTAATCTCACGGTCAAGCTCATTCTTCGTCCGAATGGATTCTTCTTTTACTTCCAGCAAAGATTCCCGCTTCTTCGTCTCAGCCGTTTTTACTGCTTCATCAATAATCGCCCTTGCCTTGTCGTCTGCCGAACCAATTTTAACTTCAACTACTTTTTTCTGGTATGCAGAAGTAACAAAGTAAGTAACCGGCACCGAAATCACAATTGTAATTAATACAGCAATAATGATTGGTATTGGTGACACAGGAGCACCTCCTTATTTAGTTTTCATTGTACATATAACATCACTCACTTGCAGCCGTATATCCAGTCCATAGCTGCACAATCTCGTTCACTGTCATAAATAACAACAATTAGATTTTATACTTTCCCCGGCATTATGTCAAGTGAATTCCGTACTCTGCTGTAAGGAGATGTAACAGTCCGCGTTATTGTTTACTCTGTGACCAGCAGCCATTCAGCCTTCGGCAGAACTGTTACGGGAATCGAGACCATGAAAATCTGCTTCGCGTCAGAAATTATCATAATGCCCCTTACAGGATGCGATAATAACAATTCCCTCTTTTTCCCGGTAAACAATCCGGTGTGTCTCATCAATGCGCCTGCTCCACCAGCCGCTCAGATTATTTTTCAGCGGTTCCGGTTTTCCAGTACCCTCATAACAATTTCTCTGAATATCTTTCACAAGTGCATTGATTCTTTCAATAGTTTCTTATCCTGCCTCTGCCACTCAAGATATTCTTCCCAGGCACGTTCTTCCCAAAGTATTTTCACACATCAATCCTCAATCAGCTCATGCTCCGCAAGAACTGCCTTTCCTGATTCAATATCATCAATTACTTTTTCTAAATATGCCATATTGCTTTCGGAATAAAACGGGTCTGGCGTGACATCAAACGGAATCCTTTTCTCCTTCGTCATCTTTGCCGCAAAAATCGTAAATGCCGCTGTCATGCTTAACCCAAGCTCCTTGCAGGTTTCTTCCATATTTCTTTTTAATTCTTCGTCCATGCGGAAATGAACCATTGCCTGTGCCATATCCATCACTCCTTTTCTGCAGCCATCTGCCATATCCATCCGTTTTTATAATACGCTGTTTCACATTTCTTTTCAGCAGATTTTTCATGTGAAATCCGCTTTTAAAACATGCATGATTTCCTGGCTGCGAAATCCCCTGCGCAGAAGGTACTGGTACATCCTGGCTGTCTCTCTGGCATCTGCAGCCTGCGGCTCAAAATGCTTTTTTTCCAGCAGGCGCTGTATCAGCGTTTCGGGCGCAGTTTCCAGTTCTTCTTCCAGGGCAGCTTCGATAATATCCGCAGCAACACCCTTTGCCAGAAGGTCCATCTTCATCCGTGCCGCACTGCGCCGTTCCTGGTTCAGGCGGATAAATGTCCTGGCATAACGCTCGTCATCGATATAACGGTATGATCTGACATAAGCAACTGCTTCGTCTGCCAGCTCCTCGGGGTACTGTCCTTCCAAAAGCTTGCGGCGCAGCTGTTCTTCGGTACGGTCCATTTTTTCCAGAAGGTGCAGGGCCCGTTTTTTTGCACGCTTTCCAACTATTTCATAATATATATGCCCGTACTGCGCGTCACTGATGTCCGCCTGTTCTTCCAGCCCCAGCTTTCTGCATTCGCTTTTATATAAAACCAGCTCCTTCGCATCGTCAAACGATACCCGCACCCTTGTCTTGTCCACTGGCGTTATTTCCGTAATCCTCATGCTTTCTGCCTGTCTTCCTTATGTCTTTTTTCTGAAGCCCGGTTATGCTTTTCCTGCCTGTCCCGGTTCTTCCGGTTTTTTCTCAGGCTCTTTTGCATTTGTCCCAGCTTTCTTTCCATCGTCTTTTCCGGCAGCTTCCATCTTTTTCCCCGTATCTGTTTTATCCGGCGCCGCCGTCATGGCTGCACGTTCGGACGCAGCGGCCCTCTGCGCTTTTGCAGCTGCTTCCTCTGCCGCCTTTGCAGCTTCTTCTTCCCGCAGCTTTTCGTAATGCGCACGTACTTTTCTGTCAATTTCTTCACACAGCTCGGCCCTGTCGCGGAGAAGCTGCTTGGCATTTTCCCTGCCCTGGCCGATTTTTTCTCCCTCGTATGCATACCAGGCACCGGATTTATTGACAATGCCAAGATTCGCGGCAATGTCTAAAATATCGCCTTCCCTGGAAATGCCTTCCCCGAACATAATATCAAATTCCGCTTCTTTAAATGGCGGGGCAATTTTATTTTTTACGATTTTCACGCGCGTGCGGCTGCCCACAATAACGCCGCCCTGTTTTAAGGTTTCGATTTTGCGGACATCCAGGCGGACGGATGAATAAAATTTCAGCGCACGGCCGCCGGTTGTCGTTTCCGGATTTCCGAACATGATACCGATTTTTTCACGCAGCTGGTTGATAAAAATAACAATACAGTCTGTCTTGCTGATAATGCCAATCAGCTTGCGCAGCCCCTGCGACATCAGGCGAGCCTGCAGCCCGACATGCGAGTCGCCCATATCGCCGTCAATTTCTGCCTTTGGCACAAGCGCTGCCACAGAGTCGACGATTACAACATCCACAGCCCCGGAACGCACCATGGTTTCGGTAATTTCCAGCGCCTGCTCCCCGTTATCCGGCTGTGAAATGTACAGATCTTCTATCTGCACTCCGATTTTGCGCGCATAGGCCGGGTCCAGTGCATGCTCTGCGTCAATAAATGCAGCAATGCCCCCTTTTTTCTGCACCTCCGCTACGACATGAAGCGCAACGGTCGTCTTGCCGCTGGATTCCGGGCCATAGATTTCCACAATCCTGCCTTTTGGAAGCCCGCCCAGCCCCAGCGCCAGGTCCAGGCTTAAAGAGCCTGTCGGCACCGTCTCAACGTTCATATTATTCGTCGGGTCCCCAAGCCGCATGACAGAGCCTGCGCCATACTGCTTTTCTATCTGAAAAATGGCTGCTTCCAGTGCTTTTAATTTTTCTTCTTTTCCTTCTTTCATATCCTTTACATCTTTGGATTCCCTTGCCATACTTTCCTTCCTCGCTTTCACATTCCTGAACAAATGTTCGCCATCTTGTTCTTATACTAGTATACTTTTCCACTGCTGTCAATCTGAAAATTCATTTCTTTTTCATCCCGCAAAAGCAGCATCCAGGCAGCGGCTGGAAGCCGGATTCTTTCCCATTTCTTAAAAACAGCCCTGACAGTTATCCTTATTCTGTATCTTTCATCATTTCAGATTTCATAAATAAACAGCTGCTTCTGCCGCAAATAACAGCTCAGCCGCAAATAATTTCTTTCTCCTGATAAACTCGGATTTCCAGGAACCGAACGGGTAGCTGCTGCGAAATACCATCTCAGGATATTTCTTCACAGTTCCTTACTCCTGATGTAAAAACTGACACACCGCCTGTATCTGTACACGGGACGAAATAGAAAAAACCGGAAATGCCTGTCCAGATATTGTTATTATAGTATCTGCAGCAGGAAGCGTCAAGAGGTTTTGTGAATTTACGGCTGTAAAAATGAGGCTGACGCGGAGGAACTGTTCAAACATAACGTTTCATACTGTCCGTCTTTTTCTCTGACAGCGCCCTCAAAAATCAGTTACACAGCCCGCTGTGCGCCTGATTTTCGAGCAGCACTCCGGAAGAAAAATCCCGGACACTATTTATAAATTATTTTTGAACATTTCTTTTTGCGTCAGCCCCAATTTTATAGCTTTTTATAACTTTTTTATTCCTTCCGTCCTCCCTCTAAAACCCTGTGAATATGCAGCGCCAGATACATTTCTTCCTGATTGGTCAGCCCGGTGCCAAACCGTTCCCTGACAAAGCGGTCTATGCGGCCAACGCAGGAAAATTCTGAGGTACACGCCTGCGCAATCTGGCTGTACAAAAGCTTCGAAGTATCTTCCGGAAGCTGCTGCCCCGCAACGAGCCGCTGTGCAAACAGGCGGATATGGGTAAGATATCTGGAATAAGCAATGCTGTCCTCGTCATAGACCAGCTGGTAATAATATTTCACCACATCCAGCACATCCGATGCCAGCTGCTGAATCCGCCTGTTTTTCTCATTATAAGGATGCTCCTCAATATGATTTCCCTGCCCTGTTCGTCCAGTGCAAGGACCAGTGAATTATTCAGAACCTTAACCGCCCTCATGCTTCTCTCCCCATTATCCGTACTGATTTATCGGTACATGCCCGTATCTGTCATAGTTTTTCCCCATTTGTGCGAATCACATTCTGATACCAGTAAAAACTATCCTTTCGGATACGCTTCAGGTCTTTCAGGTCCATATCTTCCCGGTTTACATATATAAATCCATAACGCTTGCGGAAGCCCTGGTGGGAGCTTAACAAATCCATCACCGACCACGGGCAGTAGCCCATCAGGTGCACGCCATCTTCCATGGCCAGCGCCATGGCTTCCAGATGCCCGCGGATATAGTCAATCCGGTAATCGTCGTGAACCCTGCCGTCTTCAGTCAGCACATCCGGCGTCCCAAGCCCGTTTTCCGTAACCATCAGCGGCAGATGATAGCGCGCATAATAATCATTGAGCACAATCCGAAGCCCCATAGGGTCAATCTGCGCCCCATACTCACTGGCTTTTAAGTTTGTATTTTTCTCATCCCTGCAATAGCCGTACTGGTCAAAGTCCACCTCGTTGCCGCGGTACACGCGCATGCCCGCCGGATGCTCCCTGTCTGCCGGCAGGTAGCTGGCACACAGCGTCCGGTAATAATTCAGGGCAATAAAATCCATTTTCGCACTCTTTAAAAGCGTTTCATCTCCTGCTTCCATAACCGGAACAATATCCCGCTCTTTTAAATAACGCATGTAATAGCCAGGGTATTCCCCGTAATAATGCATGTCCAGGCAGTAGTTTGTCTTGAACCAGTCATTCATTTTTGCAGCCCACACGTCCTGCGGATGATTCGTCAGGGGATATGTGCAGGTGGAAGAAACCGCCGGGGCAATCCCTGCGTCCTTTACCATTTCATGGCAGGCATTTACCGCCAGGGCATGTGCCAGGAACATATGGTAATCCATCTGGGCACGGATTTTATCAGCCTTCCACGCATCCGGCTCTGAAATATTCATGCGCTCGTCCACACGTATCATCAGGTTCTGCTCATTGTGAACCAGCCACCATTTTACCCGGTCTCCAAACGCTTCAAAGCAAATCTTCGCATACCGCTCAAATGCAAAAACACATCTGCGGTCTGCCCAGCCATTGTATTTTTCCACCAGGGCGTAAGGCAGGTCAAAGTGATACAGCGTCACAACCGGAAGGATTCCGCTGGCCAGCAGTTCATCCAGAACCTGGCTGTAAAAGTCAATTCCCTTCCGGTTCACCTCCCCGTCCCCATCCGGGATAATCCTCGCCCAGGAAATGGAAAACCGGTAAGCCTTAAGCCCGAGCTCCTTCATCAGTGCAATGTCTTCCTTCCAGTGATGGTAAAAATCACTCGCCGTCCTGCTGTCCGCCTGGCGGTCCGAACGCTTAAAGGAATTAAAATCCGCAACGGTCATCCCTTTTCCATCCGCGTCCCAGCCGCCTTCAATCTGAAACGCCGATGAAGCCGCGCCCCACAAAAAATCTTCTGGAAATCCTGCTTTCATCATACACCCCTCCTCTTATTTTTTAATTACAATCACATCCTGCTCCAAAGAAACCTGTTCTCCCGGAATGCCATCCACACCGGCAAACTGTTCGGTATTGGACACAATCACCATAACTGCCGTATCATAGCCTTTTTTCTGAATCGCGTCAATATCAAAGCTTACCAGCCTCTCGCCCTTTTTCACCCGGGCGCCCTGCTCTGCATATTTCTGAAAATGCTCTCCATTTAACTCAACCGTATTAATGCCGATATGAATCAGCAGTTCTGCCCCATTGTCCAGCACCAGCCCGAGTGCGTGCAGGGTCGGGTACAGCACGGCCAGCGTCCCGTCTGCCGGCGCCCGGACTTCCCCCCTGGAAGGAATTACGGCAATGCCCTTTCCAAGAGCTTCCGAAGCGAATACCTCATCCGCGGTTTCCTTTAAAGCAACTGCCCTTCCTTCTGCAGGAGAGCCAATGACGATATCTGCATTTTCCTTTGTCACCTTTACACCATCTGCATCCTGCCCGGACACAGCTGCTGCCCGGGCCTTCGGGACCGCTTCTTCAAAGCCGGCCAGATAAGTGAGCACTGCACCGCCTGCAAAAGCGGTCACTATGCCGATTAAATATGACAAAAACCTGGAAAAGCTGGTGCCTTCCCCATAATAGGACATAATCGTCAGAATACCGTTGTTGGCAAAGCCTGTATTGACCGCATTTCCAATACCCATAACCGCACCGCCCATCGCGCCTGCAATGACCGCACAGACCATAGGCTTTTTCAGGCGCAGGTTGCAGCCGTAAATCGCCGGTTCTGTAATGCCGACCAGAAACGCAGACAGCGACGCTGCTCCGGCCACCTGCCTGGTTTCCGCACTCTTTGTCTTTAACGCAACGCCAAGGGCCGCGCCAGCCTGTGCAAAGTTTGCAGCGCCGGCAAAGCACATCAGCGTATTGGTTCCTGAAATCGCCACATCGTTAAGGCCGATTGGCAGCAGCGCACGGTGCGCTCCGAAAATCACACACACGCCCCAAAGGCCGCCTGCAATAATGCCGCCCAAAAGCGGGCTGAATGAATACAGCATCTGGTACAGCCACTGAATCACATAGCCCACATAAATTCCAACCGGGCCGACCGCCACCAGCATAACCGGAAGCATAATAATCAGGCACAGGCCGGGAACCAGAATAATCTGCAAAATCTCTGGAATTATTTTCTGTAAAAAACGTTCCAGCACAGCCAGAACCAGTACCGTCAGAATAATCGGGATAACCGATTCCGTATAGCTGAATACCTTCGTGGCTTCCCCGATTGTAAATGCCTTTTTAATGACGGGCAGCCCGAAAATCTCAGACGGCACTGCCACATCCTGCACGAGTGCATCCACAGCCGGATGGCATAAAAAACCGCCCAGCACCATTGCGATAACCTGATTGCATTTGAGCGCCTTCGCAGCCGTAAAGGCCAGAAATACCGGCATAAAATAGAATATAATATTGCTGGCTGTATTCAGCAGCAGATATGTGCTGGTCGCCGTAAACGCTTCAAACGCAGGCAGCCTTGAGCAGGCGGCCAGCAGTCCCTTGATAAGCCCGGCCGCTGCAATGGCCGGAACAATCGGGGTGAAAATTTCTGAAATCTTCTGCAAAACCAGATTAAAACCGCCTTTATTTTCTCCGCCCGCAGCGTCATCCAGATTTCCGATTAACGCAAGCACCTCGTCATAAATCTTTGTCACCTTTGCGCCGCAGACCACCTGAAACTGTCCGCCTGCAACGACTACGGAAATCACGCCTTCCAGATGCTCCACCACTTCCTTATCTGCCCTGCTGTCATCCTTTAAGACAAACCGCAGCCGGGTAAAGCAGTGCGTGACAGAGCTGACATTTTCTTTTCCGCCCACATGTTCCAGTATATCCCTGGCAATCCTGCTGTAATCCATAGACTGTCTCTCCTTTTCTCTTTTCTTTTTCTTTCAAACATGATACGCCCATAAGGCTGTCCGGACAGCTCCCAAGCGTGACTGGCCAGCTGCGTCCAGCTGTCTTTTGCAAATAAAAAAGACCAAATCAAAACGTGAAGAAACATCTTTCGTTCCTTCCCTGTCTTAATCTGATCTTGCCTGCTTTACCAGTAACACGTCGTCATAGATATATAATTTTGGACAGCTATACTTTAGCATATCTGACCCATATCTTCAATACCCTTTTTTCTTTTTGCATGCATTTCGTTAATTCTGCTTAAAACAAAGGCTGTTTTTTATGCATATCTTCCAAAACACAGCCTTTGTCCTGTCTGTGACATATCTAATCTGCCTTTATCCGCTCAATCAGTGCCGTCCGGTTCTGTTCCCGCAGGCACAGGCTGGCAAGGACTGCCGGAATCACCAGCATGGCCGCTGTATAAAAAACCGCTGCCAGAAACGGAAACTCATACCGCAGGTACCTGGCTGACTGTTTCATATACCAGATAAATCCATACCCGGCAAGCGTGCCCGCCGTAAAAGTAATCACAAGGTTTGGCAGCGCAAGGAAGATGCTTTCCCAAAGCAGCATGCTGCGTATCTGCCGCTGCTGCATGCCGACGGATTCTAACATCGACAGCTCCCGTTTTCTGGAAACAAAGCTGCTGATTACCGTATTGGCCAGATTGAACATGCCAAACAAAATTACAAGGATGGATATCCCATAAATCTGAAACTGGTATTCCCGAATCAGCCCCGCATCCTCCAGCAGCTGTTCCCGCAGCGTTAGCAGGGATAAATCGGAATATTCTCCCAGCAGGCTCCGTATCTTTTGTTCCGCCTGCATGCCATCTGCCTCGTAATCTTCCACAGATACCGTAAAAGACTGTACCGTATTCATTGTTTTCCAAAGCTTTTCCATCGTCACATCCGCCATGATATAATTCGGGCGGTCTGTTTCCTCATGGACAGTCGCGTCTGTTACGGCTGCGATTTCCAGCTGCGTTTCATGCTCTGTCCCGTCAAAATACCGTAAGGTAATGCACTCTCCCGGCCGGAACGACACGCCGTTGATTTTTTCCTCAAATCCACGGTCTATAATCAGGATTGCGTCGTTTTGTGCCATATAATCATAGCTCAGGTTCCCTTCCGCCTCGATTTCCAGATATTCCGCATCTTCTTTCGCAAGCGGATAAAAGGGCTGGTTAAACGTGCTTCCCTGATATTCAATCACTCCGGTTGCCGTGCGTTCTTCCTTCACATCCCTGACCTGCGGTATCTGGCGCAGGGCTTCCTTCAGCTCTGCATTTAAATGCCCTTCCAGCTGCATATCCGTAATTCCGTATGTTTTCGGCGAATCGTGGCTGTACTGGTAGCTGATGTAAAATTCCGCATCCTGAAAATACCCCTGCCTGGAAAAGGCTTCCTTATCCCACGAAGCATTCCACGAAGCCGCTGTCATAAACAGAATTCCGCCCAGTGCAAGCGAAGCCGTTACAAGCTTCCATCTGCGTGTACTCCTGCGCTGCTCTGCCCGGGCCAGCACATAAGGCGAAAGACGCCTGCGCTTCCTATGGAACGTCCGCTGCGATTCATCATCTCCGGTGCTTTTTGCCGCTTCCACCGGTGAAAACCCAGCTGCAATCGAAGCAGGCTTTTGCACCGCCAGCTGCACAATGACACATCCGGCTGTGCCGGCAGCCAGGCAGGTTACGGCGTAATGCAAAAGGCTCCAGCCGTCCGGCAGCAGGACATAAGCCAGCACGCCGCCGGCTGCCAGCGCACAGGGAATGGACACGGCACAAAGCAGGAGTCCTTCGCGGCGTATCATTTTTTTCACCTGCTTTTCCGTCATTCCAATCGTCTGAAACTGCCCAATCTGTCGTACCCTGGAAACCACGGAAAAATAAAAGACACTGGAAATCACAATGCCTCCGGCCAGAAACAGCAGGGCCGATACAAAAATAATCGTAAGGATTCCCGCATTCCCGCCCTGCAGCGACAGCTCAAACCTGCCATTGACGTTCACATCCTGCCTGCGCACGCCATAATCCGCCGCTATCTGGTAAGCCATGGCCGAAAATTCCGAAGCAGCCATATGCTTTGCATCCCGCACGCGCACAAGCGCTTCGAGCGGCACATTTTTCATAACCGGATGATTCCGCGCAAATTCCAGGGACGTATAAATATGCGAAACGCCTGCAGACTGGCTGTCAGTAAATGCGCATACCTCAAATTCCTCTGACGCCGTTCCAAGCTGCAGCCTTATTTTTGTTCCAAGCACCGCTTCCTGATGCATGGCTGCAAGAAACGCCTTGTCCACGGCTATTTCGTGATATTCCTGCGGTGTCCTGCCTTCTGTGATTTCATACGTTTTGATGATTTCCGGCTCATCATCCCTGCCAAAAAATACAAGCCGGTATTCCCTGCCGTCTGTCTGGAATTTCTCTCCGCAGTATTTATAAAGAACAAACGCTTCCATTCTGTCATCGGACGCCATATCCGCTGCCCGCGCTTCGGTTACATTCATATAGAGCACCTGCTGCATCTGGTCAAGGATTCTGCGTTCTGCATGCTGATATCCGGTCACATACAAAGAGATGACTGTCGTCAGCACCACCGCCAGAAAAACAGACAGCGCGCTAAAAAAGCTGGACAGCTTTCTGGATAGCAGGTTGTTTCGCGCAATCCGGTAAATAATCTGGCTGTTATTATTTTTATCAAGCCCCATCCTTACCACCTGCTTTCTGCAATTTTTCCGTCCTCGATACGAATCGAACGGTCTGCCATCTGTGCGATTTCTTCATCGTGCGTAATCATGACAATGGTCTGGTGAAACTGGCGGCTTGTATTCTGCAGCAGCCCGATTACTTCCTGGCTCGTATGGCTGTCTAAATTTCCGGTCGGCTCATCAGCCAGGATAATCGCCGGCTTTGCCGCCAATGCCCTTGCAATGGCAGCCCGCTGCTGCTGTCCCCCGGAAAGCCCGCCCGGCCTGCGGTTCAGCTTGTCTTCCAGCCCGAGCGTGCGGATAACCGAGTCTGTAAACAGCTTATCTGCCCTGCGCCCGTCCAATTCTACCGGAAGCACGATATTGTCATAAATGCTCAGGTTCGGAATCAGGTTGTAATTTTGAAAAATAAACCCGATTTTTCTCCTACGGAAAATAGCAAGCTCGTTTCTTCCCATGCCGCTTAATTCCTGACCGTCTACCACAACGCTTCCGCCTGTCGGAGTGTCCAGCCCGCCTAGCATATGCAGCAGCGTGCTTTTGCCCGAACCGGACGTGCCGACAATCGCCGTAAAGCTGCCCTGCTCCACGCTGAGCGTCACGCCATCCAGCGCTTTTACCAGTACGGGCTGCGTGCCATAATATTTGGTAACATTGACTGCGCGTAAAATATCCATTTCTGACCTCTCCTTTTTGATTCTTTCCTTTTAAACTTCCAGTCCGTTTTCTGATACAGTCCGCCTGAAAAAATTCGTTTCCCAGGCTGCTGTCTTTCTCCTGCCTGTATTCAGAATAATACATCCTGTTATCAATCCTGTTTCAAATTCAAAAGAAAAAGTATCAAAACCGATACATTCGGTTTAAAAGAAAGACCGAAAAGCAGCTGCCCTGTCCGGGTGCGGAATGCACGGTGATATACCCCTTCTGCATCGCGATAATATTTCTGGCAAGGTACAGGCCAAGCCCCAGCCCTTCTGTTTTGGACACGCTCTTTTCACGGTAAAACCGCTTGAAAATATCATTCACATGCGCCGCTTCAATGCCCTTTCCATTGTCCCTGATATGGACTGCCGTATACATTTCCCCCTGCCGGACGGATATACGGATATTTCCATATTCCGGCGTATATTTTACCGCGTTATCCAGGATATTTTCAATGGCTTCCGCCGTCCATTTCATATCGTGATAAGCCCGCACAGAAGAATCGCATTCCGCTGAAATATCGATTTTTTTCCGCCCTGCTTTCTGCATCACATTCGTTACCGCAGCGGCAATCGTTTCGATAATCCGATTCTCAGAGCATTCCAGCTTTATCATATCGGATTCCAGCCGGGAAGATTTTAACAGTGCATCCAGCAGAAATTCCAGCCTGTCCAGCTGCTGGCGGATAACCGTTAAAAACTGCGCGGACTGCTCCTGCCATCCGGCATCCTCCTCATCCGGGAGCATCTCGCAGTACATTTTAATATTCGAAACCGGTGTTTTAATCTGGTGGGTAATTTCCGAAATCATTTCCTGCAGTTCCTTTTTTTCCTTCCTGCTTTCTGCCAGCTGGAAGGTCATGGCGTGCTCCATTTTTTCCAGTTCCATCACAAGCTTCGATGACAGCAGCTCCCGGTTGTGCAGCTTTTTCTGGGAAACACCGTGAAGCACCTGCTCTGCATGCCGGCAGATATCATCCGCAAACCGGACAAAGCGCATGCGGAAATACCAGTAGCTGCACGCATTTAAAATGCCAAAGGACAGCGTCAGTACAAGCAGCGCTGCCCGAAGCACCGCACCGCCTGCCATTGTAACAATTAAAAAACTGCTGATAAAAACCAGCAGAATCTCAGAAAAAATCAAACTATATTTTATCACTTTCATTTCTGTCCTCCTGTCCACTGATATCCCAGTCCGTATACAGTCCTGATATACTCATATTCCCCGTCTGCAATCTTGCTGCGCAGTCGGCTGATATTTAAAGACAGCGCATGTTCACTGACATAGTTTTCTTTCCGGTCCCAGATTTTTTCAAGCAGCACATCCTTTGTTAAAATCTGCCCGCGGCTGCGGCACAGGGTTTCCAGTATTTCAAACTCGGTTGGCGTCAGCGCAACGGTGCTGCCCCTGCTTTTGACCAGGCGGTTTTCAAAATCGATAACCAGATTGCCGCAGGCATACGGCTGCGGCTTCTGCGTGCCGCCGCACCGCCTTAACACAGCCTGGATTTTTTCCATCAGTACCCGGATGCTGAACGGCTTTGTAATATAATCATCCGCCCCTGTGCGGAGCCCCTGTATCATTTCTTCTTCCAGATTGTGTGCGGTCAGAAAAAGAAACGGGATATTCTGGTGCGCCACCGTTTCTTTTGCAAAATCAAAACCGCTTCCATCCGGAAGGTTAATGTCCAGCAGAATCAAATCAAACGTTTCCTGTTTCATCAGTTTTTTCGCTTCCTCTATGCTTCCTGCCGAAAAGGGAAGCATATCCCGTTTCTGCAGGTTATAGCACAGCCCCGCATTTAATATTTCATCATCCTCTATGACTAAAATCTGTTTCTGCATTCCGCCGCCTTCCCTGCTGCATAGCCGGCAGTATCTGTATACTGCCCTTTTTTTATTCTCCGAGTATCTTTGCTATCTCGGCCAGCATTTTATCCTTAACGGCCGGTTTCAGGAAATACCCGGCCGGCTTTAAGGTCAGCACCGCTTCAATATTTGCCCTGTCATTGACCGCTGTCAGGAAAATGACCGGGATGTCTTTCATATCTTCGTCTGCACGTATCATTTCCAGTGTCATTTTTCCGTCACAGACCGGCATTTCATAATCCAGCAGAATCAAATCCGGCCGTTTCTTCCCGATGGAAGTCATTGCCTGCGCACCGGATATCGCAAGAGCCACATCATACGTTTCCTCCAGCATGGCCTTCATGGTGCGCAGCGCGGTTCCGTTATCATCCACGACCAGAATCCGCTTTTTTGCTGCCTGTTCTTCCTGCTCCTGCCTGGATTGTTTTTCCAGCTCATCCTGATTCATGCCAAGCCGGCGCAGGACTGCTTCCAGAATAACGGAATGCTCCACCGGACGTATCAGGTTTTCGAACTGGCCCCCTTCGTAATATTTAAAAAAGCTGCTGCTTTCTTCCTTCGTGCCAATGGTCAGTACCGGGATGTGCTCATATTTGTCACTCAGCATAAAAAATATGGACGTATCGATATCATAGGCGCCAATCAGGCTGATGATTACCAGGTCCGGGTTGACGATTTTTAACATGCCTTCCAATACCTTTGCATTTTCCGAGCAGAGCTGCACATGGAAATACTGGGACAGAAATTTGTTTGTCTCATTGACGACATTGTTCAGCTTTCCAATTAATAATATTTTTTTCATTTCTTCCTCCTCCGATTTTTGTAACATGTTCCCCTTGCGCCTGTACCCGGCTGTCTTTAACTGCTGCTTCCAAGCTGCGCGATTAAGCTGTCTGCCAGGCGTCCCGTTTCTTCTTCATTTAATCCGGTCACTGCCTGTGCCAGCTGCTGCATGCTGTCTTGTGCTTCATCCGGATATTCATATTCCTGCAGCTTTCGGATAATCCCGTCTGCCTGGTCGATATCCATCTCCTGCATGCTGGTACGCAGCATTTCCAAAAGAGCCAGAATCACGGAACTATCCGTGATTTCTTTTTTTGCTTCCATGCCCAGCCCAAAAACACCCTTGAGCTTGTGCCGGTAACTGCGCCATTCTTCCAAAAATGCCGGTGTCACGGATGTTACAATATCCAGCCGATTGTCCCTTGCCGCATATTCCAGTATTTTTGCCACACCGGACAGCGGCAGGATTCCGGCTGTCGCGGCAAGGCCTTTCATGGCATGCACCTGAATCCGGTACTGTTCCAGATACTCCGGCTGTCCTGCCTGTTCAAAATACTGTTCCAGCAGCCTTGCGGCAGAATCAATCTGCGCATAAAACTCTTTTATCGTAAATTCCAGCAGTTCCATATCCGGCATATGCATCCATGCATACGCCCAGTCCAGCCCGTCCACCTGCGGCAGCTTTTCCAGCTCCGCGTGCTGCGCGCCCGTTTCCTCCGATGGCAGTGCGCCCGCCTTTTGTTCCCTGTCCGCGCCATCCCGTTCCAGCAGCAGGTGCTGCGGCAGCATTTTGTAAATCATCTGCTCCAGCTTTGCCGGCACGACCGGCTTGGACAAAAAACCGTCAAAGCCTTCGGATAAGTATTTTTCCTTCGCGCCCGAGACGGCATTCGCTGTCAGAATAACGACCGGGGTATTGCGGCACGGGTAATCGGTCATCTGTTTCATATGGTGCAGCGTTTCGATGCCGTCCATTTCCGGCATCATATGGTCCATAAAAATCAGGTCATAGTGGTTTTCCTGCACCAGCTCGAGACACTGCGCGCCGCCCCCTGCATCTGTCACCTGCACCTGCGTCTGTTTCAGCAGGCTGCGCAGCACCTTCCGGTTGACCGCATTGTCATCGACCACCAGTATCTGCGCATCCGGGGCAAGAAAGCCTGCGCGGTACCGGTAATCTGCGCTCATTTTCCGCACCCTGGATTCAAAATCCCCAACCGGCGCAGCATCGGCAACTTTTTGTTCCAGCTCGAAATAAAACCGGGAGCCTTTTCCATATACGCTTTCCACCTGAATCCTGCTGCCCATCAGCTCCAGAAGCTGGATGGTAATGCTCATGCCAAGCCCGGTGCCTTCAATGCTCCGGTTGCGGTCTTCTTCAATCCGTTCAAACTCTGCCGAAAGCTTAGGCAGGTCTTCTTCCTTTATGCCGATGCCTGTGTCTTCCACTTCAAACCAGAGCCGCGCCCGGCTGCTGTCTGCCGCAATGGCTTTTACCCGCAGCCATACCGTTCCTTCCTGCGTATATTTGACTGCATTTGTCAGGATATTCGTCAGCACCTGGCGGATGCGCACATCATCCCCATACAGCCTGGAAGGAATTTCGCTGGAAATCTCTGCCTTTAACCGGATATTTTTATCCTTTGCCCGCTGCGAAGCCATATTGACCAGGTCGTGAATCATGCTGCTGAAATCATATTCTGCCGGAACGATTTCCATTTTGCCGGATTCAATCTTGGAAAAGTCCAAAATATCATTAATCAGCGACAGCAGCGTCTGCCCGGCCGTATAAATATCCATGGCATATTCCTGTATCTGCGGTTCTTTCGATTCCCGCAGAATCATCTCATCCATGCCAAGCACAGCATTTATCGGCGTGCGGATTTCATGGGACATATGTGCCAGGAATTTTCCCTTTGCCTCATTTGCGGCCTGTGCCTCGTGCCTTGCTGCATCTGCATCCTGCTTCGCCTGTGCCAGCTGGATATTCTGCAGCTCTGCGGCCTTTACCCGTTCTTCCGCACTGTCCCGGTATTCCTTGGAAATCTGGAAGGTATGCATAACGGCCATGATAACCGCAAACACAGCCATGCTGTACTGTCCTGCCACATTTGCCTGCTTATGTTCAAATACCGTATTCAGAATGACATTTGCGGCCCCGCCTGATAGCAGTATCAGAATAGCTGCCACAGACAGCACCGTCTGATAACTCCTGTTGCGGTAATCATACTGTATCAGGCTCGCAATGGCCGCCGCACAGGCAAGGCAAACCGCAGCTGCGGATATGCTTACCATATGTTCCATATCCTGAATCCCGGTTACCTGCAAAAGCAGCTGTATAACCGCATTACACATCACAATCCCCATCAGTATGGAAAAGCGGCGCGGATATATCGCATGCAGGCTGCGTTCAAAATAAAGCGTTAAAAACAGGGGGAACAGCAGCACGAGATACTCCTGCATCTCATATGCTTCCTGCACATTATAAAAGATATTCAGCGTGTCTGTCCCGATAAAGCAGTATAACCCGGCGCAGACTCCCGCCATCCCCAGATACAGCTCACCCCGCGGCGGCTGGCCCGTATACCGCCGGATAGCTGCCAGCACAAACAGGACAATCGCCATAATCATAATCAGAAGACAGCAGCCAATATCCGTAATGCTGCTTCCCACTACTCCGATAACAACCCTGTCGCGGGATTCGATTTTTACCTCACCCAGCACAGCTGCCGCATCCGGATAAGGCGAAACCATTTCAATCCAGATGCGTCCTTCTTCCATTATATTTGGAATGTCCACATAGTTTTTGTTATGGTCAGATTCATCTTCTTCCAGATGCCGGTGTTCATAAATAACCTCGTCATCCAGAACTACCCGCACGGCCGCATCGGAACAGTCAAAATCCATCGTCAGCCCCGCATAATTTCCCACCATGGTGTTGTAAAATACTACCGTGTCAAACGCACCGCTCGTTCCCGCATAGGGAAGCCCTGTCTTCCGGCTTTTTCCAGCCTTTTGTGCATCTGCAAAAAGCTCTTTTATTTTTTCGTGGCTTTCCAGCTCCGGCCCGGACGTTTGTGCTGCTTCCAGCACCGCCACTTCCCAGTCCTCGTTAAATAAATATTCAATCTGGTCAGGCAGCAGCGCCATTTCTTCATCCGCCTGGTAGCGGAACAGTGCAATCACCATAAATACCACAATTAAGCTGACCGTAATTCCTGCGAGCCTGCGTAAGTTTTTCATATGTTTTCCATCCCGTCCCTTTTCTTCCTGTACCTGTTTTTTACATCTTAGCACATCCAGACCCATTCCTCAACCATGGAATACATGAAAACTGCGGACAATCTGGAAATTGGAAAGCAGCTGTGATAAAATCGAAAGCAGATATTTGTGAATCTGCGAACCCGCAGCTTGGCATGGGCGACGAAGCAGAAAAAATTTTCATTAACCCGCACAGCACGCGGGAAGGCCTGGACGGTGAATTTGCCCAGTTTCTGGACTACCTGAAAGGAGGGAAAGCACAGATGGGGCTTACAGCAGAAATCGAGAAAGCCGTGGAAAAGGCAAGGCTTCATAAAGAATGGGAGGTGGAGTATATGACATGGCAGGCATTTGAAATGGATGCAAAACGGGAAGGACGTGCGGAAGGTCGCGCAGAAGGAATTATCAGTATCGGGCGCCGTCACGGGTTTGATGATAATACCATTATCGAAGATATGATGTCTGAAACAGGATGCAGCCGCGCAGAAGCTCAAAAGCTGCTGGAAAACTACGGCAGAGAGCCGGAAGCTGTAGAAGCATAAAAAAACGCCTGCAGGTGTACGAAAATCCATGGTACACCTGCAGGCGTTTTTATTATTTCTTCTTCCGATAAACTTTGTGCATCCACTCCTCAAACATCAGCAGATACCAGATATAAACCGCTCCCCTTCCGTCTTTCAAAAAGCCGTCCCAAAGCTTCCTGACTGCTGCGGAATCAAGAATTCCTTCCTTTCGGATTCTGCTTTCGGCAAGCATATCGCCCGCCCATTCCTGCAGCCTGCCGTTTCGAATCCAGTCTGCCACTGGTATGGAAAATCCCTTTTTCGGACGTTCCATCATCGTCTGCGGCACATACCGGTACAGCACATTCCGCAGGACTTTTTTCGTCTGGTTCCCGTCCGCCTTATAACTTTGCGGCAGCGTCCATGCAAATTCCACGATATCCTTATCCAGCAGGGGCACCCTTGTTTCCAGGGAAACTGCCATCGCAGCCCGGTCTACCTTTGCCAGTATATCGTCCGGAAGGTACATGAGCATATCCATCAGCATTACATTCTTAACCGGATCTTCCGTTAAATATCCGGACGGATATTCTGTAAACTTATATGGCGGAAGGTTTTCTTCTGGAGACAGCAGGCTGATATCCGCAGATACATCGATATGATTTGCATAAATGCTTTCGACGCTTTTCCTTCCCAGATAATTTTTCAGCAGATTCAGGCGGATATGATCTGCGTTTCTTATTTTTCCAAGACCGCGTGCCGTCACATGCCGGAGCGGATAGGGCACATATTTAATCATATTCCATATCCTTTGTACAGACGAATAGCTGCCATATCCGCAAAACAGCTCGTCCCCGCCATCCCCGCTCAATGAGACTGTCACCGACTGCTTCGCCAGCCTGCTGACAAGATACATCGGAAGCTGTGATGAGTCTGCAAATGGTTCGCTGTAAATATGCGCCATTTTCGGAATCACATCCATCACATCTTTTGCTGTTACATAAAACTCTGTATGGTCTGTTCCCAGATACCGCGCTGTTTCTTTTGCATAGGCTGCTTCGTTGTAGGCATGTTCTTCAAACCCGATGGAAAACGTTTTTACCCTGCCGCGGGCAAGGCTCTGCATAACAGCCGTAACCGTGGTGCTGTCAATGCCCCCTGACAGAAAAGCTCCAACCGGGACATCCGCCTGCATTTGCAGCTGTATGGATTTTTTCAGCAGCCCTTCCAGCTGGTCAGCTGCTTCTTTCTCACTCCCGGCAAACAGATTTTTCTCCCCATGCCTGGCACAGCGCATGACATTCCAGTATTTCTGTATTCTGGGCCTGTCATATGGCGCAGGCAGCTCCACAACGCTTCCGGCTTCTGCTTTATAAATATTTTTATAGATGGTATACGGTGCCGGAATATACCCATGCCGCAGATAAACAGCCAGTGCATCCCGGCTGATTTCCAGGCTGTTTTCAGCAATTTCCGCAATACAGCCAATATCGGACGCAAATACAAAGCCGCTGTCCAGAAAACCATAATACAGCGGCTTTTCCCCCATCCGGTCACGGCACAGGCACAGCTTTTTTGTTCTGCGGTCAAATACAGCTGCCGCAAACATTCCAGTGATTGCTTTTAACGCTTCTTTCAGTCCGTAAGCTGCCACATACTCTATCAGGACCTCCGTATCGGAATGCCCGCGGAATAAAAGCTGCCTTCCATCCATGACAAGCTTTTTGCGCAGGCTTTCATAATTATATATTTCGCCATTCCATACCATTACGTATCTGCCATCCTGAGACTGTACCGGCTGCTTTCCGGCTTCGGACAAATCCAGAATGGAAAGCCGCACATGCCCAAGCACAATGCTACGGTCTTCACTGCACCAGTAATCCTGCATATCAGGCCCCCTGTGCAGCATGCGCTGGTTCATCCGGGAAATATCCTGTTTCCATGATGCCTGCCTGTTAAAAAATCCTGCTATTCCACACATTTTTCATCACCCTGCCTGCTATTCCAAAAGCTCCTGAAACAGCGCTTCCCATTTATCAATAATTTTCCCGCACGCATACTCTGTTATCACAGATTCCCTGGCTCTTACACCGACAGCCGCCCGTTCAGACGGCTTCATGCTGACGGCTTTTTGAATCAGCCTGGCCAGTGACTCTGCATCGCCTGCTTTTACGAGATAGCCATTTACGCCATTTTGAATCAAATCCGAAGGCCCGGTCGGGCAGTCTGTCGAAATACAAAGCATTCCCGCTCCCATGGCTTCGATTAATGCATTCGGCATCCCTTCATAGTGCGAGGTCATCAGAAATAAATCGTATTTTTTATATTCCGGAAGCATATCCGAAGCCCAGCCATGAAAGATAATTCTGTCTTCCAGGCCATAACGGGCAGCCAGTGCTTTCAGTCTGTCTTTCTCCTGCCCGATGCCATAAATATGCAGCCTGACATCTGTCCCAGACTTTTGAAGCATTTTCACAGCCCGGAAGGCCATTGGATAATTTTTCTCTTTTTCCAGCCTTCCGGCCATTACCAGATTCCGGCACATGCCATAATCAGGATGCATATCCGCCTGCCTGATTTTCTCACTGAGCGGATTGCCAATGACCACTACATGCTTCCATTTTTCTGCCAGTGTATACATTCTCTGTCCCTCACACTGCAAAACAACTGCATCAGCTGAACGAAACCACTGGTCATTTAAAAATGTTCTGACCCTGTCCAGCTTTGCATTCCTTTTGCCCGGAGATGTCCGAAGGGATGCTGCCCGTTTCAGCTTCATTCCGAAAGAAGCTATATACAGCGCATATCCTGCCTGTATAAATCCAGCTGCCGCATCCGGTGAAATTTCTTTCAGGTATTTCCGAAATCTCCGCACCCTTCCAGTAAACGGGATTTTTTCATAATCCTCATAAGAATTACACATATACTGTATCTTTACACGTTCATCCACTGCATAGTCCGCAGGGCTTTTCGCAAAAACATACAGATAAACCTCATGGCCCTTATCGGCCAGCCCGCCTGCAATAATCGATACCGCACGCTCTGCTCCTCCATTTGTAAGCCGTCCGATAGCAAAGCAAATTTTCATTCGATAAGTTTTTGATTTTACATCTTTTTTCATTTCGTCTTTTCCATGTACTTCCTGCTGTTTTTCCCAAAGCATCCTGCCAGAGCTGGTTACTGCTTTTTTTCATAAACCTCCAGGTATTTCTTTCCTGGAAACGGGCCAAGTCTTTCCATGCGCTGATAGCCTGCAGGAAGAATATGATTCCAGTTTAGATGATACTGTCCGTCCTTGCGCGGAAATACATCCACAATTACACACCGGATATCATTTTCAGACAATTGTTTATGATAAATCTCTTTCCAGTATGTCTCCGGTTTCCCGTGCGTAAAATTCAGTGTAACCAGATAGTCTGCCTGAATGCTTCCAAGGCTGAATGTTTTATTAAAACGCCCTTGCCGGAATGTTATCTTTTTCGTCCGGTCCAGCCGCTTTGCTGCCCGGATAACCTGCACTTCAGCATCATATCCAATCCTGTCCTCTGCCCTGACATGTCTTAACAGCTCTCCCAGGCCGCATCCAATGTCAATAACACGGTGCGGAATACCCCCCCCCTTATTTATACAGCCTGCTGCTGCCTGAATATACTTTCTCAGTTCATACGGGCTGATATGCCATCTGTCAAACCGGTATTTTCTGCATAATAATTCATAATAAACTCTCTTTACAGACCCAGTCACTGTATTGCAAAATCCTGCTTCCTTCACTTTATTTATCAGCTTCACCATTGCCGCCTTCCTGCCGCTTTCCCTGAATTTGCGGAACAAAAAATATCCCTGCCCTGCCACATAATCAAATATCGTTTTTCCTGTACTGCAGGTAAAATCCAGTTCTTCAAATCCCAGAAAAGAGTTCCTGTTTGTTTGTATAAATTTTTCTAATTTTACAAAATCCTGTTCCTGCATGTTATTTGGATGATAACAGAAGGTACTGATTTGAAACGGAAGCCTCCGTGCCCTGCCTGACTGCTGGGGAACAAACCAGAAATCCCTGTATTTATAAATGCTGTTTGCCGCCGTATCACTGATAATACGGATAGCAGATTCCTGTTTCAGCGCTTCCAGCGTATTGTGGTCAAACGTATGCGAAGGTGCAAAAAATACAGAAGGTTCTATGCCATGCTGCCGGAAAACAGCAATTCCCTGCCGTATTTTTTTCTTCTGAACCTCTAATGGATGACCCGCAAATTCAGATTTGTTTTGTACCGGGTTTAACCCTCCGTCCATGGAATCATATACGTGCCTGTATCCATGCATGGCAATTGTCCAGCCTTTTTTCTCCCAGCTTCGAACCTTTTCCCAAAAGCATGCATCCTTTTCATAATGCTCCATTTCCGGATCCATACAGCAGGGTATCACACCCGCCAGCGGCTTTACTGCATAAGCATCCAGCATCTGTTCTATCTGGTTCCATTTTGAAATGTCTCTCTTTTCGGCTGCATCGTCTAACCGAATGATATAACTGGCCATACATTCACTCCTTTTTTAACAGCAGCTGCGAACCCTTTACCTGAAAATCCACATGAAACATCGCAAAAATAATCACCGGACATACCAGAAAGCTGACATAAAAAAAGCGAAAATCTGCTCCAGTCAGCAAAAGCATTGTCCCAAAATTATAAGCCAGCAGAGGCACTGCAAAAAAACTTCGTTTCCAGCCATCTGCCCGCTTGAAATTATTTTTTGCCAGTATACTGCACAAAACTGCCAGATTCATGATTCCAATATACTGAAATACATATTTGAAAATCCCCTTATTTATAATACTGCTATAACTGCCAAGATAATTTCTGAGCTTCTCATTTCCTGCATACTCAATGCCAGACTCATTTTCTGTAATCCCCGCACTTAAAACTGCCGCCGCACTCGTATCTCCATCGACTGCATACACAAGGTCTGTCAGTGAAAATAATGCCATAAATGCAAAAACATCACCATATGTCCCCTTTTTTCCAGCCAGGCCCCTTTTGACAGATTTGTCCGCAGTACATAAACCATGGAAAGCAGCGCCGAAGCAGCAAAACCCACATCCTTCCACGGGTACATCATAATGTGCTGTCCTCAGAGCCATCATCAATTATTACAAGCCGGGAAGCTTCGTCTGTTTTTTGAGCATTTCATGCCATTCCCTTGCCACCGTTTCAATATTATCTTCTTCATTGTATGCCGGTATCACAATATATAATTTTTCCATTTGTTCTCCTGTTTACTTCCTGCAAACTATAAGCAGCTTTCCTATGGCGTAATTTATCCTTTGTGTGCGTCAGCACCGGATAATCTATCCTTCTCACTCTCTTTCAAAAGCTTCCCATCTGCCACACGATACACTGCATCGCATCCCGCAATCGTAGTCAGCCGATGTGCAATAATAACCATTGTCTTTTTCCCATGCAACGCATGAATTGCCTGCATTACCGCTTCTTCTGTATCATAATCAAGAGCCGAGGTCGCTTCATCAAAAATAAGCACTTGCGGGTCTGTAAAAAGTGCACGCGCAATTCCCACCCGCTGGCGCTGTCCTCCAGACAGGCGAACACCACGTTCACCAATTTCAGTATCAAGCCCTTCTGGCAGTTCCCTCACAAAAGCTGCAAGCTGGGCTTCCTCCAGAGCCGCCCATACAGCATCATCGCCGTTAGAATTTCTCTTGCGCCCAAATATAATGTTATCCCTCATTGTTCCATCCAGCATAAATATCATCTGCGGTATGTACCCAATATGACCAAGCCATCCAGATAAATTTGCGGACACGTCCACGCCGTCTGCCAGCACCTGCCCTTCCTGAGGCTGTAAAAATCCGAGCAGGATATCTATGGCCGTAGTTTTACCTGCACCGGATGCTCCAACAATGCCAATAGAACTCCCGATAGGAATAGACAAATTCATATTCCGAAACACTGCCTGACTGCTTCCCGGATAAGAATAGGAAATTCCAGACATCAAAATCTCCCGTTTCAGTTCCATCAAAACCACACTATCCTTCATGTGCCTGTCCGAAAATCTATTTTGCTGTACTCCGTGCTCCAGAGGAACCTGTTTTATATTCCTGAGCATGTTATCCAGGGCTGGTTCCGAAAAGGCAATCTGATTAAAAGCCCCAACAATCCGGTTGGCACTTGGCAGTAATTTGACTGCAGCCATTACAAAAGCACTCAGCGCAGGCAAAAGCTGCCGGACATCCTGCCCCGCCAGAATCATACTTCCAATGATAAGAAGCATTGAACAGATACTTGCCGCCTCTATCAGGAATCTTGGAACATTCTGCAGAGTATTGTTAATACGAAATGCGCGCACTCTCCGTTTTCCATACACCCCGTAATTTTCCAAAAAAAATCCTTCTGTCTGTGCAGCCTTAATCTCCTTGATTCCAGAAATTGCCTGCAAGAGCCATTTATTATTTTGAGCATAGCTTTCCTGATAACGAATTCCCTGCCGCTGCAAGGCAGGTCTGACCGCTTTTACAATAAAAAGCATTGCAAGTATCATGGCAAACGCTACCAGTACCGTCATCACAGGACTTATTACGAACACAGCCAGAAGCAGAAATGCAGAAACTGTCGTCTCTGATGCTGCCAGAAGCAGAGATGACAGCATGCCAAATGTCTTTTCTGTATCATCTTGCACAACCCTTACAACTTCTCCTGACTGCATGGAAAGAAATGATTGATATGGACGGTGCAGATACGCATTCAATAATGCCTCCTGCACAGCAAACTGATTGTTTCCAATAAAGCGGTACTGAATATAATACTCAAAAACAAGATACACTGTTTTCACAATATACAAGATAAGCAGCATTAATATACAAAGCATAACAAACCCTGCATGACTCTTGATACAAAACAGACTGCATATATCTGCCACCACCGCATTTTCCGTAATAATATTTTTATCCATAATTGCAGTGACAAGGGGAAGCATCATTGAAACTCCGCACACCTCCAAAGCTGCACCAAGCAGCATCATGAAGAAAAGAATTATCACCTTCTTTTTCTGTCTTTCAGTCAGAAGCTGACTGAATTTCTTAATGACCCTCAAACAACCACCTCTTTTCCTGCTTTATATATGCAGCCTTCATTACCTAAATAAATCATCAGAAACCGTTCCGGACCTTTTCTCCTACATAATAGATATAAGGAGAAAACATTTTCGTGCCCCTTAGTTTGTCTTTCTTCATAAGCATGACCAGCTTTGACATCCTGGTCAGAGATTTTTTAATCCATTCCTGTGATTTCTTATAATGAATCACACCAAAATTCATCCCTATTGTATAATTACAATACACAGTCTGAAATCCACAGCGCTCATGGGCATTCAGCACATCTTCCCGAGACAGCGGAACATGCTTGTCATATACCTTCCTGTCTGCTATTTTCTGTATTCCACTGCATATACTCCCTTTTGAAAAATTGGGCACTTCAGTAACTATTATTCCTTCTGGTTTCACCAGTTTTCCAAGTGCCCTGCATACTTTTTCTGTATCACTGAAATGTTCAATAACTCCCATAGATATAACTACATCAAATCTGCCATACATATCAGAGGGTGGTTCAAATATATCACCAAGAATTATCGTCCCATTTGCTCCATAATACTCCAGTACCTTTTTAGCACCTTCACACCCTGCATGTGAATAATCCAGTCCATATACCTCAAATCCAAGTTCTTTATTTAAATATGGAAGAAGGGAGGAATTGGCACATCCAGCTTCCAATAACACTCTGCTGCCCCCCCCCCTTGCTGCTATGATAATTTTCCTTCAAATATTTTCTCAAAAACCTGTCCTGTGCACGTCCAATCACTCCGCCCGGTTTTGTATTTCCAGGGTCTATTATTTCTGGGATTGTAAAATTACTCCACTGTGCATCCCAATATTCCCTGCCCGCCTTATCCTGTATCTTTTTGCAATCTCCATCCATCTGCCAGCCTCCTATCTGGAACCATCAGGCATAAAATATACCCTAAGACACCAATATATATCATATTTTGTAATTCACTCGCTAAGTTTGCCCAGGTCTGCCTGTGTATATAAAAAGCAAAATACGGCAGAGCAGTTAAAAACATAACGCGCAAAAAGAAATTTGCCTTGCCATACGCATACCTCTCCATCAGTAATATACAGATACAGATAACGTTCGCCATAATAACCAGCCCTATCCACCATCCATTCGCATATGCTTCCCCCAGAAAGGTTCCACCCATGCCAAACTGCGTGACTCTGGGATAAACCGTTTCTTGAAATTTTTCATAAAAATCTGCCGGCACAATACGTCCGCCAGAAAGCGTGCCTATTCCTGGCAAAAAAGACAGCAGCACATATCTATACGACTGCACTTCCAGCCGGTTCCTTAATGTCTCACTCAGATTACATGTTATAATAGCCGGTTCCGAATGCATCAACATATCATTTCTACGGCTATCACTGAGAATAACATGCTTCAAACCTTCCAAATCACCTTCTATCAGGCTGGGCAGTATTTCTTTCAATAAAAAAACCATAGGTATAAAAACAACTATCATTAAAAATACTTTCTTTTTTTCTTTTGCAAACCCCCATAAAGAATGCACATTTTTCTGCTGACGCAGCCATATAATTCCTATTGCCATAAGCCCTAATACAAGATGCGACCTTGACCCCATAAGCAATGTATAAGAAATAAAAACACAGCCACACAGCTTTGCTATTCTCTCTCCCTTCCCTTTTATTAAAAACCCTGAAACAAATAAAAATATAGCTATCCTCATAGCCCATTCATCAGCCATGTTTTGATTATTCAGCAGCGCAACTTTATTGAATGTACTGCCAAACAAAAATGCATGGTTATGTACAATCGACACTGCTATCAGCCCCGTCTCAGCCGCACATAATACTATAAATGCAATTCTGCTTCTCCTGTCTGTCTGAAAAGCCGCCGTATATTCTGCTTTCAGCCTGACCCGTGATATATCAGACACCAGCATCCAGTAAAAACCGGCCAAAATCCAGATTAATGCTGCAAGATAAGTCATATCGCTGATTTCGATTTGATTAAAAACACGCATTCCATCGATAACATCACATTTTTCAACTGTCCCCAAAAATAAAGGCCAATAATATATGACCGCAGATACTATATAAATGGATAAAAAATCTGCTTTTCTTTTTTTGAAGACCGTATATAATAAGACTGTTATACAAAAAAACAGATAAATTGTTTTCCACATATTTATTTTCCTTACCCTATTTCATACTGGACAATCCTGACAGATATATGCCATATGTTTTCCTTAACAGCCGTTCTGAAATAATAATATCGAAAATCAAATCAAAATCCATTTCCCAGATTTTCTTTCATCCAGTCTGCTCATTTCCCAATTACCCAGTCCATATATTCCAGGTATCTGCCGACAATTACCCCGGCTGCATTCGTTTCCTGTATCCGCCTTGCTGCCCGTCCCATCTGCTCTGCTTCCACAGGATGTTCCACAACCCATTCCATCCTTTCAGCCATCTTCTGCGCATCCCCAACCGGCACGAGCCAGCCATTCACGCCATTTTGAATCAGCTCACCAGGCCCGAAGCAGCAGTCCGCAGAAATACAGGGAAGCCCTGTGCTCATTGCTTCTATCAGGGCATTCGGCATGCCTTCTGATTTACTGGAAAACACAAACATCATGTGCCGGCTAAACTCGTCCAGAATATTCTCCACAAATCCCTGAAAAAGTACTTTCGTTTTTATTCCAAGCTTCTCCGATAACCGGACAAGCTCCTGTTTCAGCATCCCGTCTCCATAAATGGTCAGGGTGCTCTGCGGATATTTCTTCTGAAAAATCCGAAATGCTTTCAGCAGCGTAACAAAATCTTTGTCTGGATGCAGGCGTCCCGCAGAGCAGATGCTTATTTCCTTCGGATGAATTCTTTCTTTTTGATATTCAGGTGCCATATTCGCAATAACAGCTGATTTTTTCTGTGTACGCAGCGGATAAAACGCTTTTGCACCTTCCGTCTGAAAAAGATAGCCGTCACAAAATGGAGTTAAAAACTTCACTGCCAGACGATGCATAAAAGACAGGTTATAAGGATTGGAACGTTCGCATCCAATTACCTTACAGGCAGTTCCTGCCACTGATGCCAGAGCATAACGAATCATGGAAATCGAAACTGTAAACAGCACTTGTATACCATCTTGCCGCAAATATACTGCCAGTGTCCTGCTGCGTTTCAAAAACCTGTTTGCCCGCTTTTCTTTCTCTGATACCTGGCAGATTTTAATACGAACACCAGATGCCAGTGGATAGGCCGGTTCGCCCCCTTCCAGCACGTAAATCACAACGGAACAGCCCTGTCTGCAAAACTTTTCCGATAACAGCGATACCGTCCTTTCCGCACCGCCGCCACCCATGGAATAAATTAAAAAACCAATTATCATATTACGACTCCATTCCACTGGCCGATATAATAATTCTCCAGCCATTGCGCATTTGCAGTAATATCATATCCGGCTCTTATAATATCCTCTTTTCTGTTTTTTCTGTGATATGACCTGGATATACGGCATATTTTTTCGGCCCATTTTCCTGCATCTTCCTCTAGTCCAAGCACTGTTACATCATCTGTCAGGACAGCTTCTTTTGAAATTGCATCTGAAATAAAACATTTTATCCCAGAAGCTTGTGCTTCTATTAATGCAACCGAAAGCCCTTCATAAAGTGAAGGCATCACAAAAGCATCCATCGCTGACAGCATCTTCCAGACTTTGTCAGAATTTCCTGCAAAAATCACACTGTCTTTTAACCCGTATCTGCATACTTTCTCACAGATTTTATTTTGAAGCGGCCCTTCTCCCACAAGAAGCAGCCTGCTATCTGGAATCATTTTCTTCATCCTCAAAAACACCTCTATTAAAAACTTATGATTTTTCGGATAAAAAAACCTTCCTACATGCCCTATGACATACTCATGTTCCCCAATCCCGTATGCCCTTCTGGCCTTTTCCCTGTCCTGTGGCTGATAAATAAACTGTTCTGTATGAATCGCATTATTTAAAACCAAAAATTCATTTCTGCCAAACAGCCATTCCCCAGCCATTCGTCCGCACGCCATCCGGTCTGTTGCAGCCCGGCCAAGCACCCGCCTGTAATATCTTTTGATTGGATATTTCAGATTTTTTATATCACTGGTGCTGTGAGAATGCGCAATCCTCACAGGTACGCCAGCTCTTTTTGCATACGATAAAGGCAGTCCGCTCATGCAATTCATATGTGCATGAACAATCTTATATTCTGGATGTTCCCGAAAAAACCTTTTTGTCTTTCCCACATATTTATAAGAAAGAGGATTTAATTCTGGCAGCTTGTAAACTCTGCCACCCATACGCATGATTTCCTCATCATATTCTGTATACTCCTGCCTGTGCTCTAAAAAATCGAACTGTACCTTCTCCCTGTCCATATTCCGGTAATAATTCATCAGCATCGTTTCCAGTCCGCACCTCAGCATACCCGTAACAATTTGAAGCACCCTGATTGAATCAGCAGCATCTTTCATGCCATTTACCCGCCTTTATATGAATTCTTCTGTAAGTATTCCACATACCATGCAATCGCCGCTTTTATCCCGCGCTCAAAGCTCCACTCCGGCTCATACCCAAGCTTCTCCCGCGCCTTGCTGATATCCGCATTGCTGTGCCTGATATCCCCGGCCCGCGGCGGCCCGAACTGCGGCTGTGGTATTTTTCCGCTCCCATCCCTTACTCCCAGCACTTCTGCAAGGTATTCATAAATATCTATCAGATATTCCCTTGAACCAGCCGCGATATTATACGCTTCCCCGGCCGCATCATGCCCGGCCATGCAGGCCCGCAGGTTTGCCTGGATTACATTTTCGATATAAGTAAAATCCCGGCTCTGTTTTCCATCCCCGTGAATCACAGGCGTTTTCCCTTCCAGCAGCAGCTTTATAAATCTGGGAATCACAGCGGCATAAGCGCCGTCCGGGTCCTGCCTTTTCCCAAACACGTTAAAATAACGCAGCCCGTATGTGTCCAGGCCGTAATGCATGGCATACTGCTTTGCCCACTCCTCATCTGCCCGCTTGCTTGCTGCATACGGGGACAGCAGGTTTCCCTCGCGCCCCTCTTTCTTCGGAAGCTGCGGCTCGTCCCCATACACGGAAGAACTGCTCGCATAGACAAACTTTTTCACGCCATTTTGCCTGGCTGCTTCCAGCATGTTTACCGTACCGGTAATGTTATTGGCACAGTAAAACAAAGGCATCTCAACCGAACGCGGCACCGAGCCCCACGCTGCCTGATGCAGCACATAATCCGCCCCTTTGCAGGCATCCATGCAGGTTTGCAGATTCTGAATATCTCCCCGCACAAATTCATAAGACGGATTCCCAGAAAACAAATCCACGTTTTCCTGCTTTCCCGTTGACAGGTCATCCAGGCAGCGTACCCGGCACCCCATTTCCAGCACTGCCTCACATAAATTCGACCCGATAAACCCGGCACCGCCCGTAATCAGAAACAGGCTGTTTTCCGGAAATTTTATTTCTTTCTTATTTGTATATAAATGTTCCATTTGCGGCTCCTAACTGCTGTATTTTTTATTTTTCAGATATTCCCATATGGCCGGATGCGACCAGAGCTTTGACGGAAGATTTACGGCATGCGTCTGTATGTGCCCTGTTTTTTCATACTCCTTTAATACCTGGATTTCCAGCTGGATGCCCTCACCCATCTGCAGGTACGGATATGTTGCAAAATTATCCTGCGGCATTGTCTGAATTATTTTCTGGCAGATAACATCCCCGGTATCAATGCCTTCCGATACCAGATGTATGGTCACCCCGAAATGCTCCCTGTCATTTTGTGCAGCAGCCCAATAGCCGCCATGCACGCCACGGTACAGCGGCGTAATTCCCATATGCATATTGAGAAACGGTGCACGGGTGCATTCCAGTACACGTCTGGCGATAATCCTTGTGCCATTTACAACAATGATATCCGGCGCTGCATCCTGGATAATGGCAATCGTTTCATCCGAATTCACGCTTTCTGTTTCAAAAAACCGGACTCTGGAATAAAACCTGCTGCCAAAATCGAGCCTGTACTCCGATGCTATCTGTCCAATCCTGATTCTGCTGCGCCTGCGCAGATATCCCGGAACAAGCGCCATAAAAACAATCTGCCCGGCTGTCTTTGCCACTCCCAGCCGCTTTATCCTGTTTTTCAGGAACACGTTCCTTTTGACATCCTGTTCCACAACAAGCGTGACATCATCATAAATCTGTGAAATCCGGTTTACGACTGCCCTGGAAGAATCACCCCTGCCCGCCAGCACTAATATTTTCATCTTGGCACAATTCCCCCATTTCTCCCATATTCACACTCAAAAATCCGTACTCCCGGTTCAGCTTCTGGTAATATCGCAAAATGCTGTCCAGATTCTGAAAGTTCTGTTTCTGGTTCACGCCGAAATTATGCGGATGCCACCACAGATGAAACACCTTTCCATGCGTGGCCGCATATTTCATCTGTCCTTTCACCCGCCTTATCCGCAGCGGTTCTAATAATTTCAGGCCGGGCACATATGGCCTCAGGAAACGGCTGCTTCGTATATTCCGCAATTTTCCACAGTACTCATTTATTTCATCCAGACTATAACAATGAAATCCAGCAAGGTTCACATAAGCGTCCAGCAGCCGGAACAGGCGTTTTAACGGCGCATTCATTTCTTTTCTGCTGCCCGGACTGTAAATCCAGTGTTTTTCATTGCCTCTGTAATTTTTTATTCCTTCCTGTTCCAGAACGTCATCATATCTGGCGTTTCTTTCATTTCTCGGAAAAATAATGCTGTACACTTCACAGCCGTATTTTTGGCATGCTTCTTTTGCTTTGCGCATATCCTGCGCAAACTGTTCTTTTGTCTGCCCCGGTTCACAGCAGTAATAATGGGAATATGTGTGGCTTGCGGTTTCCTGAAATGGATGCCTTTGGATTTCCTGAATCAGCCCTGGTGCAAACAAAAGCCTTTCATGCGATACCCCCCCCGCATGGATTTTAAGTGTTCATATGCGGACAGATTCGGGTCGTCATAAGCCGGTTCCTGTTCCGGTTTTTGTGAAATACACTCCCGGATGCTGTTTTTCGCCATCATTCCAACAATGCCCCAGGTTGCATGAATCCGGTACTGGTCAAACATATGCAGCAGAGCCGGAACTGCTTTGCGTGCTCCCAGAATATGGCTGCGGTATGCAAACGGTTCTTTCCTGTCCAGGATTCCCCACATCAGCTCAAAGTCCAGCGACAGTACCATATAGCCTCTTTCAGCATTTTCTGCTGCATCCGTATTTTGGCGTATCATGCATGCCCCTTTCCTTATTTTCAAAAGCCGTTATCCGAATATCTGGTTTCCAGAATCAGAGCCGCCAGTATAAATACCCCTGTGCTTCATACACGCTCCGTTCCAGCTGTCCCTTAATATCCAGCAGCACCCTGCGTCCTTCTCCGTACATCCTGCCGATATCATCCGCCGCCAGCGCCCGGAATTTTTCATGCGCAACTGCCAGAATCACGGCATCCATGTCCCGGATGGCATCCATATCCGCAAATTCCACGCCGTACAGCCTTCCTGCTTCCCGCGCATCCGCTTCCGGGTCAGAGATTACCGGCGCAATGCCGTATTCTTCCAGCTCCCTTATAATGTCAATGACCTTTGTATTCCTCGTGTCCGGGCAGTTTTCCTTAAATGCAAACCCGAGCACGGCCACCTTCGCGCCTTTCACGGCCTTATCCGCTGCTATCAGGCTCTTGACGCAGCTGCGGGCAGCATATTTTCCCATATCATCGTTAATGCGCCGCCCCGCAAGGATAACCTGGCTGTGATAGCCAAGCATTTCCGCCTTATAGGTCAGGTAATACGGGTCGACCCCGATGCAGTGCCCGCCTACAAGCCCCGGATAAAAATCCAGGAAGTTCCACTTTGTCCCGGCCGCTTTTAAAACAGCCTGCGTGTCAATCCCCATTTTATGGAAAATAACCGACAGCTCATTCATAAATGCAATGTTGATATCCCGCTGGCTGTTTTCAATCACCTTGGCTGCTTCGGCCACTTTTATGCTCTCTGCCTTATAAACACCGGCTTCCACTACAAGCTCATATACCTTCGCCACAATGTCCAGAGTTTCCCGGTCCATCCCGGAAACAATCTTCTGTATGGTCTCAAGCCTGTGTACCTTGTCCCCCGGATTAATCCGCTCCGGGCTGTAGCCGACTTTAAAATCCCTGCCGCATTTCATCCCGGATTCCCGTTCCAGGACCGGAACACAGATTTCCTCTGTCACCCCGGGATAGACCGTGGATTCAAATACGACAATGCTCCCTTCTGCCAGGCTGCGCCCGAGTACCGCGGATGCAGCCTCCAGCGGGGATAAATCCGGCGTATGGTCATCCTTTACCGGCGTCGGCACGGCCACGATATGGAATTTCGCTTCCCGCAGCCTTGCCTCATCCGAGGTAAACTGCACGGAAGTACGCCGGATAACCTCATCGCCTGCTTCCTTCGTAGGATCTTTTCCTGACTGGTAAAGCGCTATTTTTTCCTGGCTGATATCAAATCCGATTACAGGCACTTTTTCTGCAAAGGCAACCGCAATCGGCATGCCGACATATCCAAGCCCGGTTACCGAAAGTTTCTCTTTTCTGCTTAACAAATCATCATATAAACTCATCCTGCTGCCTCCCGATACCGTTTAATTCTCTCATGTATGCTTCTACTACTATCTGGCGGTCAAATTCCCGCTCCATTTTCCTGCGCCCGGCTTTTCCCATTTCTGCTTTCTGCACATGGGAAAGCCGGATAAATTTTTCAATTACCCGCACAAGGTCTGCACTGTCCCCTGCCCGGAACCCAAAACCGCTGATGCCCTCGTCAAACGCTTCCCGGCATCCTGCTATCCTGCCTGCCAGCACTGGCCGCCCCGTACTGGCCGCTTCCAGCAAAACATTACTCATGCCCTCATGATGCGATGGCTGAATCAGCGCATGTGCCCGTTTCATATATGGATGAATATCCTTCTGCTGCCTGAAATAGCGAATAATGCCTTTTCTTTCTGCTTTTGCAATTTTCTCCCGGTAATCCTCATCAAAAAATCCAACCAGCAAAAACTGCACCCATGCATAACGATTCCTGATAATTTCCGCCGCTTCCAGCAGCTCGTCGATGCCTTTATCCTTCATAATACGGCCTGCTGTCAGAAATATAAGCGGCCCCCGGCTCATTGGATATGCTTCCAGGCAATGCTTTGACAGATTTACGCCAGAACCTGGCAGCAGCGCGTGCGGGCCAGTTACGATATGGTGTTTGAGCATATAGTTCTGGTTCTCCCGATTCTGAAAAAATACTTTCTGTGCATGGCGCAGTCCCTGCCTGTATAAAAGCAATAAACATCGTTTACGCAGTCCGTCCTTTTCCAGTGCTGTCCCAAATCCTGTGATATTTGCAACAAACGGAATATGTGCCCATCCGGCTGCAAGGCCGCCATAAATATCCGGCTTAATTGTATAAGCAAATACAGCAGCCGGCCGGATTTCCCGCATCAGACGGCAATATTCTTTTAGCAGTCTTATTTCAGCTGCCGGATTCATCCCATGGCGCTGTATTCTGGTATTATGATAATTTACTCCCATTGCTTCCAGCCCGTCTATCTGCTTTCCATAAGGACAGGAAACGTGCACGGCATATCCGTCTGCCAGAAGCCTCTCTGCCAGTTCCATGCGGAAATTGCAGAGGACAACAGCATGATTGACAAGAATTAAAACGGATTTCCTTTTTTCTGACGAGTGTTTATGCACCATTGTATTGACGCTTCCCCCTTATTTCCAAATACTTTCCAGTTCCTGCATATTCCAGCTGCCGCATGATGCAGCAGGACCTGTTCTGCCACCAAAGCCCTGCCTGCAAAAGGGCATGCTCCGCCACTCCCGCAGCAGCTTCCCCCTCCCGGACAGATTTCCGTGCCAGCACGGATTTTTTTATAACCCCCTTCCCAGGCCGTACAGCCATCAGACTCTCACGTCCCGGGTCAGTTTTTTTCTGCCCTGTTCCTGCATCCGCCAAAAACAGAACCGCTGCAAACGATGCGCTCCGGCCGCCACATTTTATGCAAATATCACAGCCCCAGCCACCGTTACATGATTTTCCGTATAAAACTCCATTTCCTCATCTATCATCCGGTGCGTCGTTATGCCCATCCGGCATACGAGAATGATATTTCCCGTCTGCGCAAGGCTGTCCCATACGGCCGTATCTGTACTGGCATTTTCCACCACATCCGCATGGATTCCAAAACCGTTCAGCTTTTGCGCCAGTTCCAGCAGGCACGTGTTTTCCCCGGCGTCCAGTGCAGAACCGGCTGCAAAGCATATCTTTGTAATGCCGCGCTTTTCACAGGCCAGGCGTACCCGGCTGAGCACCCGTTCCTTCTGCTGCCGGAAAACGGCTTCCTGTTTCGGGCTCCGCTTCGGACGCGGGCTGTGCTCCTGTCCGGATGCGCCGTCCGGCGTCGTGCTTCTCCTGATGCCGGATGCGTTCCTGCGGACAGCTGCAGGAATCTCCCCATAAACCGGGAATGCATACCGTTCTTTCATTTCTTCTGCGCTTTTCACCGTATCGCGGAACAGGTATAAACAGGCAAAAATGCCGCAGTACGCAAAGGCCCCGCCAAAAAGACCCAGAAAAACAAATTTGAAAATTCTTCGAAGCGGAATGCCCGCAGCGCCGCTCCCGTCTTCTTCCTGTCCACTGCTGCCTGTCTGCGCATTCTTTTCCCCATATTTATCCAGGTATTTTATCCCGGCCTTTTCACTTTCCTTATCAATGTCTGTATCTGTGTCTGTGTCTTTTTCCCCGTCCTTTTCACTTTCTTTTCCAGCAGCTGTGCCTGCGTCTTTTTCCCTGTCCTTTTCTTCCATCGCCAGCAGCTCCTCATACGCTGCTGCCTGCACGCTGGTCAGTGCTTCTTCTGCTGCTTTCAGGCTGGAACGGCTGGCCTGCAGCTGGTTTTTCTGTTCGTTCTGATAAGACTGCAGGTTCCGGTCATACACCACATTTTCCTGTCTGCTCAAAAGAGACAGCCTGTGGTTTCCGGCTTCTTTCCTGACTGTTTCTGCATGTGCCTTTATGACTTCCTGCATGTCTTCGGCCAGACGGGCCGTCATTTCCTGGTTCTCTGCCGTTACTTCCACATAAAACAGTGATTCTGCCTGCAAGGCAGCATCCTCTGCGCTGCCTGCAGCTATCTGGTACGGAAAGCTATACGTTTTCTGGTATGCGGAAATCAGCTCTGCCAGACAGCTTTTATCCATGTCCCATCTGCGGCTGTTCCGCTTTTTCAGTGCGTCTGCCGCGCCGCCATTGGCAGCAAAGCTCAGGTAGCTTTCCGTAATCTCCGCAAGCTCTTTCCTGCTGGCATGGGTGATGCTGTAAAGCAGAAATGTCCGGTTCCTGTGATACGGGTCGGTCTGCATGGCAGCAGACTGCTGTATATAATTTTCCAAATCCGCAAGGGCGCGCTTCTGCCCGGCGGTCTGGATTACGCCCTGCCATTCTTCTTCTGTCAGCTCAAAATCTTCCAGCGATTCTGCCTGCGGCTCCTGCGGGCTGCTTTTTGCACGCAGCAGTCCTAAGCCTCCTGCAAGAAGCGCGCCTGCCAGTGCACAAAAAGCAATCCGCTTCCACTGCATGCACAGCCTGCGCAGCAGGTCTGCCAGGTTCACCGGTATATCTTCCGTCTTTTTCCACGAATCCTGTTTTTCCATTCTGGTTCTTTGTCCTTTCCCACAAGCTTTTTCACGATTCTATAAAAATTTCTGCACAGCTTTACTGGTGTACGGGCTTTTATGCCTCATTCATAATCTCAGCCACAGATTTCATAATCTTTACATACATCGCATAACTGTCTGTATTTTTTCCGCCTTCCGCTTCCGTTTTATCTGTTTGCTTATCACACCCTGCATCTTTGCGCCTGGCTTTATCCTTTTTCCCGTCCCGCTGGTTCCACATATCCAGCACCGCATCCGAAGGGCCCGCCACGCCCCAGAGCAGCTCATCCGCTCCGGCATCCAGCGCCATGCAGATATTTGCAAAGGTCTCCATGCTCATGATTCTGCTGCCGCGCTCAATATGTCCCAGAAAAGACATGCTGATGCCGCATTTTTGTGCCAGTCCGCCTTGTGACCAGCCTTTTGCTTTTCGCAGCTGTCGGATTCTCATTCCCATCTTCCCATAATCCAGTTCTTGCATAATCTCCTCCCGTCCATGGTTCTAAAAAAATCTGTCAAAGGTGTCGTGCTGCTTTGTACCGCTTTTGATATCACAAGGCTGGCCAGCCTATATAGACGTATTTTGGTATGACATAACATTTTATAGTAAATTGTTATGCGGGGCGGATGCCGGAAAAATCCCGGAAAGGCTTGAAATATAAGGTTTTGCGCAGAAAATCTCCCGGATATTTTCCATTCTCACATGCATGTTTTGCGCCAGAATCAGACAGGACACAAATATCTGCATATGCTTTCACGCTGCTGGATTTTTAGGAAATATAGACAAAAATATTAGAATTTTACCGATAAAAAAGACACAAAACTGGAAATATAGACAAT